>NZ_LZEJ01000003.1:0-116672 GCF_001704375.1 Alishewanella sp. HH-ZS
AACGTTCGCGATCTCGCCCTGGGTTGAGGCCCAACCCAAAAGAAAAAAGGAGAGTCTCCTCTCCTTATATAATATTTTAATTGAGTATTCTTGATTGCTCAGACACCAAAAAATTCATTTCTCTACTTAGCTCCGCTTGCCTTTCCAAAAGCTTTTCAACTTTTTTGAACTTGCTGTTCTCAAGAAACACTTCATCTGGGACAATTAATTGACTCAAATCTGATGCGTGTAGGTGTGCAGTCTGCCCTCTAACCATATTTTGAATTTGAGAAACTACTTCTTCTGACCTTAGATATGCAAGTAGTAAAAAAGGAGATATTAATTTATTGTCAACCCTTATGAGCATTATTTCTCCAACAAATGATATGTTTTTCGACTCAACAAAGTCAGGAGCGCCAGTGAAAATATCTGACTTTTTTGCGATATAAACAGGGCTATGTGCTGATGATGTTAGTAATATGTCTCCATATTGAAGTATGAGCGGTTTCTTTGATTTCAATCTTTTTTTAATTTCTTCGTTATTTATGTAGTTTCTATCTCTAGCTTCCCAGTTAATACCTGTTCCTGACAGGTTTCCTACCTTGATAAGAAAGTTACCTTGTTCAGCATATTCGCTCCTGGCTGGAGTTTTCCCTGTTCCTATAAATTCACAAAGTTCAGATAACTGTCTTCCAATTTGTCTACTTTTTGTTATGAAAATGTTTTCTAGCATTGAAAAGCTATCTGACTTTCTAGGAATATCAATTATAGAAACGAATTCGTAGTCCTTACCTTTATCTAAAGCAATCTTCATGAAATTAGGAAAATCGTCTAATTGACTTCCATCTTTTGATCTGCCTGTTGAATCAAAACCAACATTTTTAATATTCGCTAGTGCAAGCTTTCCTTCTGAATTTTTTTCATTCTCATTAATGTATTTTTTTGCAAATAAGACAACAGTGGTTGTCTGTGTTCCTGTGCTGGAAAAAGTTTCAGGGGGTAGGCTCATTATTCCATAAATATAACCGTAACTACTCAGTTGATGACGAGCGTGAGATAAGGTACCGTTAGTTGCAATGCTCTTAGGTATTACAATTGCTAGTGTTCCACCTGGTTTTAGATATTGAAAACATTTTTCAATAAAGACAATTTCACTGCTTTGCTTTTTTAAATTATATCCATACTTATCTTTGCATGTAAGAAACTCACTGAAATCATAATCACGAGAATCCACTGATACACCGAAAGGTGGGTTTGTAAATATAAAGTCAAAATCCTTTTTAAATGGATTTTCTTTTAGTGAGTCAATTAGTTTCTTTTTAAATTCCACTCCAGGGTAGTGGCCAATATTTAAATCTGCCAAAAGTAGCATTCTTGGACTTTTATCAATACCGTAAACAGTGCAAACATTAGTGCTATATGATTGCTTAAGATGCTCAATAAGAAATGTTCCAGATCCGCAAGCTGGATCAAGAATGGCATCTTCTGACTTTGGTGAGGCGAACTTAACTATTGAGGTAACAACTTCATCTGGTGTCAAGAAAATACCAAGACCTCTACGAATCTCGGGTGTTAGGAATTGCTTCAAAGCATGACTTCTAACGTCATATCCTATCTGTGAAAAATTAACCTGAAATAATAGGTTATGGATATCAGTTAGGCATTCATCGCTTAGGTAGAACTTCTTTTCCCGCCAGATCTCTGAAGACCAAGAATTCGCTTTTCCTAAATACTGTGCAAACATCTTTCTCACCATTTCAGGAGATATTGATTTTTCAAATGAAAATTCAAGCTCATGATTTTGTTTAAAAAATAAATACTTTAGTAACTCGTCAAATGCCTCCTGCGGTTGAAGTCCGTCTACATTTCGCATGATGTTATGAGCTTCTTTATAAAGTGCGGCTAGTTTTCTGGTGTCAGTCATTAGAAGTACCGTTAATCTCTCTAAAAGGCCTTAATTATGAAATAATTCATCTCAATGTCAAGGAAATATTTCTAGATTTCGATGTTTTCCTTTTGGGGAAGTTCGGAAGGTAAAGCGATTAGCTTTTATTCGCTTTTTTTGAGCTTCGATACGATCTTATTTTTACTAGGATAAGCCGATGCATTTAAACAGGATTAAGATGAATTAACAGCGGTTTTTGTCATAGTTTTTTGGGACGAGCGTTCGTGCAGAGTTAAATTACTATAGGTCGTTTATGAGCTTCTTTAGGTACAAGGATTTTGGAAAATTAACTCGGTGGGTGGTAATCGAAGTTGTCATAGATTTGTTGCGGTATACGGAATTTGGGAACAAAATATTCCTCATTTATACCAATTCCAGATACAAAAAAACCAGCTAATTGCTGGCCTTTGAGTTGGTTGCGGGAGCCGGATTTGAACCGACGACCTTCGGGTTATGAGCCCGACGAGCTACCAGGCTGCTCCATCCCGCGTCCGTGTTATTACAACTGAGCAGTAGTTGTAATAAGTTGTCTGCAATGTTCGGTGTGGATTTGGTTGCGGGAGCCGGATTTAGACCTTCGCCCCGTGGTTATAAAGAGGAGCCCGAGGGCGACTTTCTATAATCACTTGTCACAATCAATTTGGTTGCGGGAGCCGGATTTGAACCGACGACCTTCGGGTTATGAGCCCGACGAGCTACCAGGCTGCTCCATCCCGCGTCCGTCATTGCGGGGCGCATCTTAGAGCTTTCGCTTTACATACGCAAGCGTTAATTTCGCTTATTTGGTTCGGTTGCCTATTTGCTAAGCAAAGCGCGGGTTTGTTGCTCTTATTGCTCCCTAAATGCTTAACAAGCTGCGATGAAATAACCTTGGCCGCAACTCTGAGAAAGTGCGGCGCCGGGCTTGTCGATTCTGCTATACTAGCGGCCATTTTATTTTAAGGTTTGCTGCAATGCTGGAATTTTGGGCTTTAACGTCTAAGGGCGTGGAAGAGCTGTTAGCGGATGAGATCCGCAGTTATCAGGGTGAAGTGTTAAAGGTCTCCATGGGCGTAGTGCGCTTTAAGGCCGATATTAAAACGGCCTACACCCTATGTTTATGGTCACGCCTGGCAACAAGGATCCTGCGCTTAATTCAGTCGGAGCCGGTTACTGCCGAGTCGGATCTGTATCAGATCGCAAGTAATATCGACTGGGGCCAGTTAATGTCGGTGCGGCAAACCTTAGCCGTCGACTGTGTTGGCAAGCATCCCAAAATTGATAATACCCAATATGGCGGCATGCGCTTAAAAGACGCCATTGTCGATCAGTTTCGCGAAGAAACCGGCGATCGGCCGGATGTGGACCGCTTAAACCCCGATGTGCGGTTTCAGGTCCGTTTGGATAAACAGCATTTTCATTTCCTGCTGGATTTCTCCGGCCCGTCGTTACATCAGCGCGGTTACCGTACCGGGCAGGGCGAGGCACCGTTAAAAGAGCATCTGGCGGCAGCTTTATTAAAGCGCTCTGGCTGGACTGTCGGTACCCCTTTGTACGATCCGTTCTGCGGTAGCGGCACTATTTTAATTGAAGCGGCGCAAATCAGCTTGAAGCAGGCGCCGGGACTGGCACGGGAAAGCTTTGCTTTTGAGCGGGCACCGGGTTTTCGGGCCGCGGTATGGCAGCAATTAAAAGCCGATGCTAAAGCGCAGGCCTTGCCCGCGGGCGACACTATCCAGTTTTGGGGCACTGATACTGACGAACGCAGCCTGAGTAAAGCCCGGCAAAATGCGGCGCGTGCCGGCGTGGCTAATTTGATCAAATTTGATTATGCCGATGCCACTGCGTTAAAAGGCGCCGTGACGGATACTCCGGGTGTGATAGTGACTAACCCGCCTTATGGCGAGCGCTTGGGCGACCTGCCGGCACTGATCCCGCTTTACAGTAATTTCTCGCTGGTGCTAAAAGCCCACTATCAGGGCTGGCGCCTGGCAATTATTACCTCGAACAGCGACTTACTGCGTGCACTGCGCTTATCTAAAGCCAAGAGCTACAAATTTAGTAACGGCCCGCTGGACTGTGAATTCACGCTGTTTGACCTCACAGAAAAGCAGGTGCAGGTTAGCTCCAGCGCACCAGCGTTGTTTTTTAGTGAAAGCAGCGCCTTTGGTAACCGGCTGGCGAAAAACGTAAAAGCGATTCAAAAATGGGCCAAACGCGAAGGCTTAAGCTGCTATCGCTTGTATGATGCGGATATTCCGGAATATAACGTTGCGGTAGATTGGTATGACGGCGAAGTGGTCGTGCATGAATATGCCGCGCCCGGCACTGTCGATGAGCAAATTGCCCAGAAGCGCTTATTCGATGTGGTCAATCAGGTACCAACAGTGCTGGGAATTAGCCCGGATAAGATGATCCTGAAGGTGCGGGAAAAGCAAAAGGGCACTAACCAGTATCAGGCACTGGCTAAAGCCGGCCAGTATAAAGAAGTGTCAGAGTATGGCGCTAAGTTCTGGGTCAACCTGCGCGATTATCTGGATACCGGGTTATTTTTAGATCACCGTATTACCCGCCGTATGCTGCAGCAACAAGCGCAGGGTAAGCGGGTATTAAACCTGTTTGCCTACACCGGCAGTGCCTCGGTGCATGCGGCTATTGGCGGTGCGAGCAGTGTCACGACCGTTGATATGTCCAACACCTATCTGGATTGGGCTAAACGCAACTTTATGTTGAACGGTCTTAATGGTAAACAATACCAGTTTGAACAGGCGGATTGCTTACAGTGGCTCGCTCGCAGCCGGAATTTATTTGATTTGATCTTTGTCGATCCGCCAACCTTTTCTAACTCGAAACGGATGGAAGATAGCTGGGATGTACAGCGCGATCATGTCAAATTACTGAATATGTTGATTAGCAAGATGGCACCGGGCGCTAAGGTAATTTTCTCCAACAATAAGCGGCGCTTTAAGCTCGATTACGCGGCGCTTGAGGAAGCCGGCTGGCAGGTGAAAGATATTTCGGCCGCGACCTTACCGGAAGATTTTAAGCGCAACCCGCATATTCATGTCTGTTTTGAGCTAACCCGGCCATGAGTGATTTAACCCTATACAGCACCTGGGGCTGCCATCTGTGCGAACAGGCCGAAGCCCTGGTGCAGCAAGCTGGCCTGGCCGATAAACTGCAGGTACAGGATATCGTCGATGATGAGGTGTTATTTGCCCGTTTTCGGGTACATATTCCGGTACTGGCAGCCAGTGATGCCCAGGGGCAGGAACAATTATTGTATTGGCCTTTTGATCACAGTGCGTTAGCCAGCTGGCTAGCCGCTTTGGATCTGACAACAACCGATTAAAGCAGGATAGGGTAACGTGGAGTTATTACGTTTTCAGCAGGCTTGCCTGGCCTTTGGTACCCACCCGGTACTGGATAAGGTGGATTTTAGTTTATTTACCGGTGAGCGGGTGTGTCTGGTTGGCCGTAATGGCGCCGGCAAGTCGACCTTTTTAAAATTGCTGACCGGTCAGCAAAATTTGGATGATGGTCAAATTGTGATGACTAACGGCGTGGTGCTAAGCCGCTTAGAGCAAGACCCGCCAGCCAAAATGGACGTCAAAATTGCCGACTTTATCCGTGAAGGTGCCGGTGATTTAGCCGAAAAACTGCAGCAGTTTTATACCTTATCTGAGAACCTGGACGGTGCCGGCGATGCTGAGTACCGGTTATTTGAGCGCTTGCAAAGTGAGCTCGACGCCCGCGATGGCTGGGGCTTAGAAGCGCGGGTTGACATGCTGTGTCAGCAGTTTGATATGGACGGTAATGCCAGTTTAGCCACCTTATCTGGCGGCTGGTTACGCAAAGCCGCGCTGGCACGGGCGTTAATTGCCAAACCCGATATTCTGCTACTGGACGAGCCGACCAACCACTTGGATGTGGCTGCAATTCAATGGCTGGAGGGCTTTTTAAAGAGCTTTGCCGGCGCCATTATCTTTATCTCGCACGACCGCGCCTTTATCCGTGCTTTAGCCACCCGGATTATCGATCTTGACCGTGGCTTATTGACATCGCATCCGGGGAACTATCAGGAATATCTGGATCGCAAACAAAAAATGATTGAAGACGAGCAGCAAGCTAATGCGCTGTTTGATAAAAAGCTGGCCGAAGAAGAAGTCTGGATCCGGCAAGGCATTAAAGCCCGCCGCACCCGTAACGAAGGCCGGGTAAGAGCGTTAAAAGCGCTGCGCCGTGAACGTGCGGCGCGGGTTGAGCAGTTAGGTAAGGTCGATTTTGCGATCGAACAAGCGGCGCGTTCCGGCAAGCTGGTGTTTGAAACCAAACAGCTAAGCCACGCCTTTAATGGTGTGCCGGTTATTCGTGATCTCGACTTACTGGTGATGCGTGGTGATCGCGTGGCCTTAGTGGGCCCCAACGGTGTCGGTAAGTCCACGCTGATTAAGCTGTTATTAGGCGACTATCAGCAGGACAGTGGCGAGATCAAGCGTGGCACTAATCTGGAAGTCGCGTACTTTGATCAGCACCGGATGGCGCTTGATTTGGATGCGACGGTGCAGGATAACGTCGCCGACGGTAAGCAGGAGATTAACTTAAATGGTCAAAGCCGGCATGTTTTAAGTTACTTGCAAGACTTTTTATTTCCGCCGCTGCGCGCCCGTACGCCGGTGCGCGCCTTATCCGGTGGTGAGAAAAACCGCTTGTTACTGGCCAAGCTATTTGCTAAACCCAGCAACCTGCTGATCCTCGACGAACCGACCAACGATCTGGATGTGGAAACCCTGGAGCTGTTAGAAGATATTCTGGAGCAGTATCAGGGCACCGTCTTGCTGGTCAGCCATGATCGGGAGTTTGTCAATAACACCGTGACCAGCTCACTGCTGTTTGCTGGCCAGGGCCGGATTATTGAAATTGCCGGCGGTTATGACGATGTGCTGGATTGGCAGGCGAAGCAGGGCGCTGATCTCACTGTCAAAAAAGCCGAGCCGGTAGCCGAAGTTAAAACTAATGCGCAGGAAAAACCGGCGCAGGCTTCTGTTAACAGCGCTAAGAAGTTATCATACAAAGAGAAACGTGAATTAGAGCAGCTGCCGGCGCTGATTGAAAGCCTGGATCAGCAGCTTAGCGCCTTACAGACTGAAGTGAATGATGCCGACTTTTTTAAGAACAGCGCAGACTACACCCAGCAAAGGTTGAACCTAATCCAAGAAACCGAGTCGAAGCTGGCGCAGGCGTATCAGCGCTGGGAAGAATTAGAAGCCGCAATATCGTAAATTTTTAGGGGCCCGTTAATGAAATTATCACCGATCAGCTTAGCAGTATTGCCGTTGCTGACCATGTTCTCGGCGCAAGCCGCGGTGTATCAGATTGTTGAATTAGATACCAATAATAAAGTCCGTGCCACCAGCGGTGCTGCTGCAACCGCACAGGGCGCCGTTGTGACCAATGGCAGCACTTTTCTGGATATAACCTTAGATCTGGAAACCATCGATTTTGAAAGCGAAGCGCTGAAAGCTTTGCTTACCGAGGAGCAACTGGCTGACGCTAAAAACGGTATTATCGATGCGACAGTTAAGAATATTCTGCTTAATCTGCTATTGGCGACGCAGAACAACAGCCCTTCGGTTCGTAATCAGCCTATTGGCATTACCCGCATTTTTAATCAGCCACAAAACGGCGTGGTCACCGGTGTCCCGGTACGGGATATCAACCAGACCAGAACCAATACCGAATTTGCCTATACCAGCAACAACACTGGGCAGCTAGCTGTCGTAGCGACGGCTCCGGCTGTCAAAGTGCGTTTTGAACCATTACCAGAGCCAGTGCCTGAGGATACACCAGAGCCAGAAATCCCGGTGATTCCGCAGCCTTACCTGGCCTGGGTACCAGAGCCTGGTTATATGTTGGGGTATGTGGTAGACGGTAATCAAAGTATTTTGCTACCGCCCGCTTTTACCGAGTTGGGTGGCGGGATGTCTGCGGCGCAGGACATTAATAACAATGGCCAGGTCGTTGGCTTTACCTCCAGCGGCGTAACTGACGAAGTTAAAAACGTAATTAATGGTATTTGTACCGGTCGTTCACAGCCGTTGCAATTTTGTCTGAATTTATCGATGGCCAGTCGTGCCGTAGATTTAGGCGGCTTGTTAGCACAGGTTCGTGCTTATGAAACAATCGATAGCCTGCCGGCAGGTTACCAGGAGCGAGCTGCATTATGGCAATTAAACGGTGATGGTAGTGCCAGTTTAACCCAAACCTTTGGCTTTTTAGGCGAGAAAGGTACTGGCCAGTTAGCGCCAACCTCTGAGGAATATCCGGTTCCTATTTACTACAGTCGGGCTAACGCCATTAACGACGAGGGGATTGTTGTTGGTCATTCGCTATATTCTGACTCCAGCCGGATTATTCGTTTTTTTGACAATATTGGCCGCGAATTTCGCCGCGTATACAACGCCCCTCATGCCACAATTTATCGTCAGGGCGAAGTAACCGGTTTTATCGATCCGCAGGAATGGCTGGCAAGTGTTGCTGTTGATATTAACAACCAGGGTTTAGTTACCGGTTATGGTTTAAAGAATATCAACAGTGCGATTCGTTCCAAACTGTTTACTTATAATATCAATAGCCGTGAAGTTAAGTTTGTAGAGGGATTCTTCAACAGCTCGTCAACTGAACCTCGGGCAATCAATAGCAATGGACAGATTGTTGGTCGAGCTGAAGTTGTCATTGGCGGTACTATCAGCCGTCGTTTCCACGGTTTTATGTATGATAACCGGGATGGTAGTTTCCGGGATCTGAATGATCTGGTGGGTTGTGATGCGCCCTATACCTTAGTTGATGCCACAGCGATCAATGATAATGGCGAAATTCTGGCTACCGCTTTGGTTCGTCGGCCGCGTTTAGATGTAAATGGTCAACAGCAGGTTGGGGAAAATGGCCAGGTCATTACCGAAGAGCAAGCCACTGCAGTTAAATTGCGTCCAATCCCAAATGGCCAGCCAGCAAATTGCAATGCCGATGACAACCAGTATCAGCGTAAAAGCGGCAGTTTGTCGGCATTCTGGTTAGTGTTACTGGCAGCCGTGCCGTTGCTGCGCCGCCGTCGGTTCTAATTTTTCATGTCTTGGCAAACCCCGGTTACCGCAAGGTGCCGGGGTTTTTTGTAATCAAAAAAAATTCTTTAGATGATTTTGGTCTAAAAAGCTTTCCAGGCTTTTGTGTCGACATCTCATGTGCTTAGCAGAAGTCAAGCATTATATTACTCAATTTTGGTTTGAACCTTCCGGTCATATTGGCTATCTATAAACTGTAACATTGTTGTGTTAGACGCAACTTTGTTACCGTTCAAAACACAAAAAGTTGAGGAAGACTGCCGTATGAAAAGACAAAAACGTGATCGTCTGGAACGTGCTCATGCTCAAGGTTACCGTGCTGGTGTTACCGGCCGCTCAAAAGAAATTTGCCCTTATCAGAGTTTAGATGCCCGCTCAGAATGGCTAGGAGGTTGGCGGGAAGCGATGGCAGACAGGAATGTCGGATTATTTAACAAAGGTGCCTGATTACGGCCTGTAACGCAAAAGCCCCGTTAACTAGCGGGGCTTTCTGGTTTAAAAGGGCAAGCGTTTAGAAGCTTGAGGTATCCTGGAATAAACCCACTTTCAGATCGGTTGCGGCATAGATTTCACGACCATCGACACTCACCACACCATCAGCAATACCCATAAACAACTTACGTTTAATCACCCGTTTCATATTGATGGTGTAAGTGACTTTTTTCGCCGTTGGCAGAATCTGACCGGTAAACTTCACTTCACCCACGCCAAGCGCGCGGCCTTTACCCGGACCACCTGACCAGCCTAAGAAGAAGCCCACCAGCTGCCACATTGCATCTAAGCCTAAGCAACCAGGCATAACCGGGTCGCCTTTAAAATGGCAGGCAAAGAACCAAAGGTCCGGATTGATATCCAGTTCAGCGATAATCTGACCCTTGCCATATAAACCGCCTTCTTCTGAAATATGGACAATCCGATCCATCATCAGCATATTGTCTGACGGCAGTTGGCTGTTGCCCGGGCCAAAGAGTTCACCATTGGCACAGGCGATTAAATCTTCTTTTGTAAAGCTATTCTTAGTCATGTATGTTTAGTCCAATAAAAATGCTGCGTCAGCTTAGCGAACAGCTGTACGCCAGACAAGTCCGATTTGTACAACTTTGCTATTTTTATCGCAGATAACTGGCTAAGTTGGCAACGAATTTTCGTATAGTTAAACTGACATCCCTATCTGGTATGAGGTCGCACCGGTACCGGAGTGCTGTGGATAAGTTGAGGGTGTAATGAGTGATGAAAAGGCCAGGGCGCTAAGCAATGCCGAAAAACAGCGGCGCTATCGGGAGCGGCAAAAGGATTGTGGTAAAAAAGAGCTGCGCGGTTATTTAACGCCGGAGGCATTGCAGTGTTATCAGGAGATTGCTGAAAAAACCCAGTGGAACGACAGTACCTTGCTCAGCAATGCGATTCGTTTAATGTATGCCGCGCATAAGCTGGGGCAAATTGGCATTTTGAATAGCTGGCTAAATGAGCATAAACGTTAATAGCTGCACGCTACTGCTTCGCGCTATAATGGCCGCCGTATTTTGATCGCGCCCTAGCGCGGATCAGTGACTAGCCAAGCCAGGAATTCAGCATGATTTTATTTGTCCGCGATCTTACCGTTATCGACTTCTCTTATTTGCACCGTCAGCGCGGCATGCTGGGTGAGAGTTATATCGTCGATGTCGAATTGCAAGGCGCGCTGGACGATACCGCTATGGTGTTTGATTTTGGCAAGGTGAAAAAGGTGATTAAGCAGGCGATCGATAGCCTGGTTGACCATAAATTAGCGGTGGCGGCAGAGTGCCCGGCGCTGCAGCTGGACACCGCCGGCGAGCTGACGTTGCTGCGCTATCAGAGTGAGCGCGGTTTGCTGCAGTTAGCCTGTCCAGAGCAGGCCTTTGCCGTGATCCCTGGCACTGAGATCAACGAAGCGACGGTAACGGCATTTTTACAGCGTAAAATTAAGCCGTTACTACCAGCCAATGTTGCGCAGCTAACTTTGACACTGCGCCCGGAAAATATCAGTGGTTTTTATTATCACTACAGTCATGGCCTGAAAAAGCATGATGGTAACTGTCAGCGTATTGCCCATGGTCACCGCTCAACTATTCAGATTTATGAAAACAATATGCTGGCGCCTAAACTCAATAAATGTTGGGCGGAGCGCTGGAAGGATATTTACCTGGGTACCGAAAGCGATCTGGTCGCAGCAGAGCAGTTGGTACATCTTACCCCCGGCGCGCAGGACTACAGTTTCCGCTATCAGGCGTCGCAGGGCTGGTTTGAACTCTGTATCCCGCAAAGCCATTGTGAAATTGTGCCATGCGATACCACGGTAGAATGTCTGGCCGACTTTATTGCTGATACGTTAAAGGCGCAGCACAGTACTCATTCGTATAAGGTGGTAGCTTATGAAGGTGTGGGCAAAGGCGCTATTGCTGTGCGCCCTTAATTGGGCTGCACTGGCAAGTAGCAGTGCCAAAGAACTGGTTTTAGATGGGCAGTTAACCCAGGGTAGCCTGATCCGCGCCACTGTGCCGGCAGGTGCTAAAGTGTGGTTTAACGACCAGCCCCTGGCAGTCAGTGAACAGGGGCATTTTGTGTTTGGCATTGGTCGCGATGCCGCACTTAAGCACCAGTTAACGGTAGAACATCAGGGGAAAAGGCAGCAGATCCCGCTGACGTTCAGTGGCCGTCAGTATGATATTCAACGCATTAGTGGCGTCGAACAAAAATATGTTGAGCCACCAAAAGAGGTTACAGCCCGTATCGCAAGGGATAATCGGCGGGTCAGAGAAGTACGGCAAACCTTTAGCGCGAAAACGCTATTTTTGGGCACACCGTTAAAACCTGCGGCAGGGCGGATCAGCGGCGTCTATGGCAGCCAGCGCATTTTTAATGGTCAGCCGCGTAATCCTCATTTTGGCCTGGACATCGCGGCACCCGTCGGGGCGCCGGTACTGGCTCCCTGGGATGGCAAGGTACTGCTGGCTGAAGATCTGTATTTTTCCGGTTTAACCCTGATCGTGGATCATGGCATGGGGGTAACCTCAACCTTTATGCATTTGCACCGTTTTAATGTCGCGGTCGGCGATACGGTAACGGCCGGTATGCAAATTGCCGAAGTGGGGGCCACCGGTCGGGTAACCGGGCCGCATCTGGATTGGCGGATAAACTGGTTCCAGGAGCGACTGGATCCGCAGTTATTATTACCTGAGTTTGCGCCAGCCGCACCAAAGCGGATCCCGCTTAACTAGTGCTCTTTCGGAAAACTGTCTGCAGCATCTACATGGCAGCCGGTTTTAGATGAATATAAAAAAGCGCCGGCGGCTAGCGGCGCTTTTTTATTTGTCGCTCACCAGATTTCGGCTAGGTAGCTTGTGCTAACCAGGATGCAACCGTGCTCTGATCTGCAACGCTGAGCATCGCGACCTGCGCCTTCGCTGCCTGTAGCGTTAAAGATAAGGTGAGCAGGCGATCTTTACGGAAAATCGTTAACGGCTGTACTGAACCATAAGGCAGCCGCTTTAACAGTTGCGGCAGGCTTTTTTCCGTCACCTTATAGCCAGCCAGTGCCAGCAACTGGTCGCCGGCCATCAAACCGGCCTGATGGGCTGCAGAGTCCAGATAGAGCTGTTGTACCGTTAAGCCGCCATTTTGCGGTTTCAGGCTACACCCCAGGCTGGCCGGTGCCGCTTGTTCATTATTGCCATGGGTATCGTCAAAATGCTGTGGGCTACGCCAGCTTAGCGTCAGGCCGAGCTTGGCAAAGCTCTCTGCCAGCGGTAATGACTGGGCGCGGTTAACCCATTCTGTAACCTGATTGGCCAGTGCAGTGAAACCCTGTGCAGCTAATGCCTGACAGAAACTCTGATCGGCGGTGCCGGTTGCCAGATATTGCTGATAGAAATCTCGGCAAAAAGTACTGAGGTTTGTGCCGGCTGCTTGTAGCTCGGCCTCAACGGCCAGCGCCACCAGGGCCCCCTTAGCATAATAGCTGACGATACTGTTAGGGGCATTTTCATCCTGCAGATAATACTTGGTCCAGGCGTTAAAACTGCTGTCGGCTAAGCTTTGCCGGCTATCGGATGGGTTTCGCGTAACCCGTGTAACCAGCTGCTCCAGCGCGGTCAGATAAGCGCTTTGGCTGATCCGGCCACTTTTAACCAGCGCAAGATCATCAAAATACGAGGTAAAGCCTTCATACAGCCACAACTGCGGTGTGTATTGTTCCTGCGCTAACTGATAAGCATGAAAAGGTGCCGGCTTTAACCGTTTTACCCACCAGGTATGAAAGTACTCATGGCTGATTAATCCCAGCAGGGTTTGATAGGCTTCATCCGGCGCTTTAAGTTGCGGCGCTGGCAGGTCATGGCGACTGCATAGCAGTAAGGTGCTGTCCTGATGTTCCAGGCCGCCGTAGCCGTTTTCGGTGATCCAGAGTAAAAACCAGTAATGACTGAGATCGTCCGGTAAACCGCCAAATACCGCGCGCTGGGCCAGACAGATTTGCTCGGTGTCTGCCAGTAAACGCGCGCTGTCGTAATGATTTTGACCGCTGACCACCAGATAGTGCGGCACACCGTCTACGGCAAATTGCTGCAACGTAAAGTGCCCCAACAGCAGTGGGCTATCAATCAGCTGGCAGTAGTTCGCAGCCTGATACAGACCAAAATCCAGCATGGCAGTACCGCTGCTGCGTGGTAACGCGGTCGCGACGCGCCAGTTTTCGGTTACGCGAAACCGCGGGCGGATCAGCTCCAGCTGCTGTGGCAAGCTAGTCTGATCGCTAACGGCCAGACATAAACAAGCAGGATTCAGAATAGCAACTTCATCGTCGAGGTAAGCAGCACGCACCGACATATCATTGGCGTAGATCAGATAGCTGACGGTAACCGCCTGATTACGACAGCTAAGCTGCCAGCGCTGCTTATCCAACTGTGTTAAATCCAAGGCGCCGTCGGCATCACTGGCACTGATCTGCATAATGTGGCGGGCAAAATTGCGGATCATATAGCTGCCGGGGATCCAGGCGGGCAAACTCAGTTCATGCGAGGTGCTGCTTGGCATAAAGGTCAGCTGGATACTCAGCTGATGTGCGCTGATATCGCTAAGTTCGATTCGATAGTGAACGCGGTCCATATTTCCTCTGTTGAGATTGTTGCAACCTGATGTGTTTTTAGTTACCGGTTTTAGGTGCGTATTTTAGTTGCATAGTTCAGGCACTGACTTTAACAGCTGCGACTGCTGTTTAAAGCAGCAAAAACGGTAGCGACATTGCCACACGCCATCATCGCTTCACGTATAATAGCAGCTTTATATTACCATTAGGTTTTGTTATGGCAAATGAAGCGCTTATCCAAAAAAGAATCGAGTACGCGGTTACGCGTGTTACTAAAACGGTGTTCCCGGGCCGCACCAACCACCATAACACCTTGTTTGGTGGCGAAGCCTTAGCCTGGATGGATGAAGCCGCCTTTATCGCCGCCACGCGCTTCTGTCGCAAGCCATTAGTAACGGTATGTTCAGATCGGGTCGACTTTAAAGAATCGATCCCGGCCGGGACTATTCTGGAGTTGGTAGCTCGGGTGGCGCATGTAGGCCGCACCAGTATCAAGGTTCAGGTCGATATCTTTGTTGAGCATATGTACGACGATAATCAGCATAAAGCTATTTCAGGTAGCTTTACCTTTGTGGCGCTGGATGACGAGCGTAAACCGACACCAGTACTGGGCTAGTTTGCCGCTGGCAGTGTCGGGCTACTTGTGTTACTGGCCCGACCTTGTTATGTTCGTTCAAAATAAGCCCCGTTAAAAGAGGTCGTCATGAAAACAGCCGAGCAATGGTTTAGTGAATACGCTGTCAGCCATCAAAATCCCGTCAATAAACTGATCCACTGGTTTGCGGTGCCCATTATTTACATCACGGTGCTGGGGCTGCTGTGGCAAATTCCGATGCCCTTTGCTGGTTTTGCCGAGCAGGGCATCAACTGGGCATTACTGCTGATTCTGCCCGCACTGCTGTTTTACTTTTTGTTGTCTTTTAGTATTGGTCTTGGCATGACCATCTTTACTGCAGCAGCGGTGACCTTATTGCGAGCGCTGGAGCAGCAGAGTGTGCTGGAGATCTGGCAATTATCGCTGCTGGTGTTTGTGCTGATGTGGATCCTGCAGTTTATCGGCCATAAGATTGAGGGCAAAAAGCCATCGTTTTTTCAGGACCTGGCGTTTTTATTGATTGGCCCGGCCTGGTTGCTGGGCTTTATTTTAAAACGCTTACGCATTCGCTATTAGACTGCTTAGCAGATGTTAATCGTAAGCGACCGCCTGCTTGCGATTAATGTCTGTCGAAACACGGCAGGTGGTAGCGGCATTGTGGCTAAGTCACCGTATAATAATCGTATTATTCTGTAATTTCCGGCATCGAATTTGAATAAGCTGTTTGAAGACCGCAACCGCCAGTTTTGGATCCTACACACCCTGGGCTGGTTGGGTTTCGCGATTGTAAATTACCTGAGCTCACTGGTGCTGGATACCCGCGATGCTTATTTGATTGTCATCAGTTTAGATGCCTACGTTGGCTGGCTGCTGACGATACCGCTGCGCTATCTGTATCGTTCAATCTGGGCCTGGCACCCATGGAAGATGATCCTGACCGTGTTAGTGGTCGCCTTGCTGATTGCCATGTTCTGGACAGTGATCCGCAATTTTAACTATTGGGAAATTTACCGCCACGGTTACCGGCCCAGTGACTGGCTGTTATATATCAAAGATACGCCGGCGGCGTTTTATGTAATGCTAAGCTGGAGTGGTTTGTATTTTGGCATCAAGTATTACCAGACTCTGCAGGCAGAAAAACAAAAATCGCTGACTGCGATGAACAAAGCGCATGAAGCGCAGCTAAAAATGCTGCGTTATCAGCTCAATCCGCACTTTTTGTTTAATACCCTAAATGCTATTTCTACCCTGGTGCTGATCAACGATAACGACACTGCCAATAAAATGGTCAGTCGGTTAAGTGATTTTTTACGCTATTCTTTATACAAAGATCCCATTAACAAGGTACCGCTGGAGCAGGAAATCTATGCTGCCAGGCTGTATCTGGAAATAGAGAAAGTGCGTTTTTCTGAGCGCCTGTCGATCGGTATTGATATTGAGCCTGGTACTGAGAAGGCGCTGGTGCCCAGTTTGATCCTGCAGCCGCTGATTGAAAACGCGATCAAATATGCAGTGGCACGCGAGGTTAATGGCGGCGAGATCGTGATCACCGCCCGTAAATTCGGTCACGACCTGCTGTTAGAAGTCGCAGACAATGGCCCGGGGTTACCAGACATTGTTGTGGCCGATAAAACAGCGGATAATGGCAGCGGTGTTGGCCTGGTGAACACCCGTGAACGACTGGCCGCGCTGTATGACAATGATTTTGCCCTGGTACTAACCCAAAATCAGCCACGTGGCGTAAAAGTGAATATCAGAATTCCATTACAACTAGAACAAACGGAAACGGACAATGCTTAAAGTCATAGTAGTAGACGATGAACCTCTGGCCCGCAAAGGCATGTTAGTACGCCTGGCGGCTTTTCCTGAGCTGCAGGTGGTTGCTGAATGTGCTAATGGCCCGGATGCCATCGCTGCTATCAGCACGGCAGCACCGGATTTGGTGTTTTTAGATGTCGAAATGCCCGGCATGGATGGTTTTGCGGTTTTAAAAGCCTTGCAGCAGCAGAATACGCGGCTGCCTTATATTGTGTTTGTTACGGCCTATGACCACTATGCGTTTAATGCTTTTGAGGTACAGGCTGTTGATTATGTCTTAAAACCGGTAGAGCCGGAGCGCCTTAAAGCTGCGGTAGAAAAAGTATTAACCTTCCATAATGCTGCTGATAGTCAAAAGCGTACCGATCAGCTGGCGGCTGCGGTAGCACGCCTGACCGGCGACCAGCCAGACCATATACTGGAACGTCTGGATAAAGCCGAGCCAGTGGTGAATGACCGTTACCCGGAAGCTATTAGCATTAAAGACAGCGGTGAAATTACGCGGGTACAGGTACAGGATATTGATTGGGTTGATGCCGCTGGTGACTATATGTGTATCCATACCCGGGATGGTCAAACCCATATTTTGCGTCGCACCATGAAAGAGCTGGAAAGTGAGCTGGATCCGCGGTTATTTGTGCGGGTACATCGCTCTGCGATTGTCAACGTCAATACCATCGCCAAGCTGCAGATGCTGACTAATGGGGAGCATCAACTGGTGCTAACCAATGGCCAGGCAGTCAAGGTCAGCCGTAGTTATAAGGATCGCGTAAAGCAGGTGTTTAGTCATTAAAGCCTGCTACTTTCGTTTTAAATCGCAATAAAAAGGTGCAGCAGAGTGCACCTTTTTATTATCAGTAACTGCCAACTTGTTGCTGCCAGCGAACCAGGAAAGGATCGATAGCTTTTTGGCGTTCGCCGGTTTTCGAAAGCGGATACAGCACCGCTTCACCATTAATTTCGCCAGCCATTTGCAAATGTGCCCCTTGTAACAGTTGCTCAACGGCAAAAGCGCCCAATTTTGTGCCTAGGATCCGATCGGCACCTACCGGGCTGCCACCACGCTGAATATGACCTAAGATACAGGCGCGACATTCAATGCCAATGGCGCGACTGAGGGCTTCAGCCAGGGCGGTGGTACCGCCCGGATAGCTATTTTCGGCAACCACAATAATATAACTACTTTTACCCAGTAGCAGTTGTGCGTGTTGAATAGGCGTGATCACTGAACGCAGATCATCCGGACTCAGACTGCCAAACTCCGGACAGATAATCTGTTCAGCGCCAGCGGCAATCCCGGCTGACAGCGTAATATAGCCACTATGGCGTCCCATTAGCTCAACCAAAAAAATCCGTTCAAAAGCATCGGCGGTGTCACGAATTTTATCAATGGCATCCAGCGCCGTATCAATAGCGGTGGCATAACCAATGGTGTTGTCGGTACCATCAACATCGTTATCGATGGTGCCGGGTACGCCAATAATTTGCCCCTGATAGTGTTTGGCAATTTTCAGCGCACCGCGAAAGCTGCCGTCACCACCAATCACGATCAGCGCATCAATATCCAATTGATGCAAGGTCGCGGCCGCCTGTGCCGGGCCATCCGGCGTTTGCAGTGCAGGGCAGCGGGCACTTTTTAAAATGGTGCCGCCGCGCTGAATAATATTTTGTACATGATGGCCAAGCAGCGTCTTATATTCCTGCTCGAACAAACCGTTATAGCCATGTTTAAAGCCAATCACTTCAACATTGCAGGCGGCAGCCGTCAGTTGAATCGCACGGATGGCGGCGTTCATGCCTGGCGCATCGCCACCTGAAGTCAGCACCGCCAAACGTTTGATCCTATTCATTTGCATGCTCCTTAATGATGATTTGAGATCAGTATAAGCGTTAGTCGGCAGATTACCTTGATTTGTCGCAAGAATACGAAAAGCACAGGACAGGTACGTTCGTTTGCGCGACAATAGCAACACTGCCGTCCGTGCAGTCGCTTTTAGGATCCCGCTGATGCATCAAATTACCGGAAAAACGCTGTTAGGCTTTTTGCTTGCGCTTACCACTGCTGTGCTTTGGGGCGTGTTACCCATTGCCTTAAAAATTTTACTTGAGGTAGTGACTGCTAATACCATCACTGCGATTCGCTTTCTCGCTGCCGCCGTTATCGTTGGCGTCTGGCTGGGCTTTAGGGGTAAGCTGCCGACGCTTGTTCTGTTAAAACGCCCCAAATTAGCGGTGTTGCTGGCGATTTCGATTGTCGGTTTGCTGCTTAACTATATTTTGTATTTAACCGGTTTGGATAGATTAAGCGCGGAAACGGCGCAAACCGTGATCCAGCTGGCGCCGTTCTTAATGATGTTAGGTGGGATCTGGATTTTTAAAGAACGCTTATTGTTGTGGCAGAAAATTGGTGCCTGGACCTTGGTTACTGGTTTACTGATGTTTTTTAACGAGCGTCTGCTGACGTTGATTGCTCAGGCCAGCTCTGAAACGCTCGGCGTATTATTGGTGATCGCAGCTGCCGTTACCTGGGCGGCCTACGCGCTGGCTCAGAAACAGTTACTGGTAAATTACAGCTCAAAGCAGATTATGTATCTGATTTATTTTGCCGGTGCGCTGGCTTTTATACCGGTGTCTGATCTTCAGCCATTAGCGACCTTTAGCACCTTGCAGTGGGGTTTATTGTTATTCTGCTGTTTAAATACCGTGGTGGCATATGGTGCCTTTGCCGAAGCGCTGCATCACTGGGAAGCCTCAAAAGTAAGTGCCGTGCTGGCGATAACGCCATTAATTACCATTGGCAGTGCTAAGTTATTGGCTTGGATCTGGCCGGAGCTGGTGCGGGCGCAAGAACTGAATGGCTGGTCGTTAGTAGGAGCCTGTCTGGTAGTGGCCGGCTCGGCACTTACCGCACTGGCACCGCAGTTTGTGCAATACCGGGCGGCGCGTAAGGTTCGAAAACTACAGCGAGATGTGTTGTAACGTGCACTGCGGGTAAACGAAAAATGGCCCTAATCAGGGCCATTTTTTTCAGAATGAGATCGTTATTTTACGGTAACAATTCTACAGGTATTGGATGCGCCTACCGTCTCCATTACATCACCGTGAGTCATAATCACCAGATCACCACTTTTCAGCCCGGCTTTATCACGGATCACGTCAATTGCTTTATCCGCCATCTCTGCCGCAGAGACTTCAGTACTGTCAAAGAATGCCGGATAAACGCCGCGGTACATCGCCATTTTATTCAGAGTGCGGGTATGGCGGGATAGGGCATAAATCGGTTGTGGTGAGGTAATCCGCGACATCAATTTAGCGGTATAGCCTGACTCAGTCAGGGTAATAATAGCCTTAATGCCTTCCAGATGGTTTGCTGCATACATCGCGGATAAGGCGATGGTTTCGCTAACCTCAGAGAACGTCAGGTTCATCCGGTGTTTTGAGCTTTGCACTGACGGATGTTTTTCCGCACCGTTACAAACGCGCACCATAGCTTTGACGGTTTCGATCGGGTACTTACCGGCAGCAGTTTCGGCCGATAACATCACGCCGTCGGTGCCGTCCAGTACTGCGTTCGCAACGTCCATCACTTCAGCACGGGTTGGCATCGGACTTTCAATCATGCTTTCCATCATCTGGGTTGCCGTGATCACGATGCGGTTTAACTGCCGTGAGCGGGCGATAATGCGCTTTTGCTGGCCAACCAGTTCAGCATCACCAATTTCAACACCCAGATCGCCCCGGGCTACCATCACGGCATCAGAGGCCTTGATAATATCATCCAGGGTGGCGTCATCCGCAACGGCTTCGGCCCGTTCGACTTTAGCCATAATGCGCGCTTCAGAGCCTGCCGCAACCGCCAACTCACGGGCATAACGCAGGTCGTCGCCACAGCGAGGGAACGATACCGCTAGGTAATCGACATCAATTTCGGCAGCAGTAATAATATCGCGCTTATCTTTATCGGTGAGGGCTGGCGCAGTTAAACCGCCACCCTGGCGGTTAATACCTTTGTTATTACTTAGCTTGCCACCAACGACGACGGTCGTCGTAACGCGCTCGCCCTGAACTGCCGTAACCTGCAATTGAATACGGCCATCGTCAAGTAATAACAGATCGCCGGCTTTGACATCCTGCGGCAGCTCTTTGTAGTCGATACCCACCTGGGTCTCGTCACCTTCGCCTTTTGGCAGACTGGCATCGAGTACAAAGTCCTGACCTTCTTCCAACATCACCGCATTGTTTTTAAAGGTTGAAACCCGGATTTTCGGACCTTGCAGATCACCCAGAATGGCAACATGGGCACCGACTTTTTCTGCGGCGGCGCGCACCATCTGCGCCCGGGCTTTGTGGTCTTCGGCTGAGCCGTGGGAAAAATTAAGCCGGAACACTGTGGCGCCGGCTTGGATTAATTTCTCTATAGTCGCTTGGCTATTGGTTGCTGGCCCCAGGGTGGCAACAATCTTTGTTCTTCTTGGCATCGGAAACTCCTGCTGATTAGGCGCTTGATCAAGCGTGCCTGTAGTCTAATGTAATTTTATTACAGAATATAGCTAAAAACTGAATAAAAATTACAAAGCTAAATGTGATTGGGGCCTAAGCCCCGGAAATCAGAGTGACATATCCTTTTTATCAAAGCGTGAACCGCGCAGGCTGTCTTTCACCTTTTTCAGGTTTTCGCGGAATTTACTGCCGCGTCTCAGGGTAAAACCGGTCGCCAGAATATCAATCAGTACCAGTTGGGCAACCCGAGACGCCATCGGCATATAGAGATCGGTGTCTTCCGGCACATCCAGCGATAGCACCAGTGAACACTCCCGCGCCAACGGGCTGTCATAAGCGGTAATGCCGATTACGGTGGCGTCATTTTCCTTAGCAATGGCGGCAATTTCACACAGGTTCTTAGTGCGGCCGGTATGGCTGATACACACTACGACATCCCCTTCGGTACTGTTAATCGCCGACATGCGTTGCATCACGATATCGTCAAAACAGACTACCGGGACATTAAAACGGAAGAATTTGTTTTGCGCATCATGCGCCACTGAGGCTGAAGCACCTAAACCAAAGAAGGAGATTTTTTTCGCCTGTGTCAGCACATCAACCGCTTTATTAATGGCGCTGATATCGACGCGTTGCCGCGCCGTATCCAGCGCCGCCATTGTCGATTCAAAGATCTTGGCGGTATAAGCCTCAGGGCCATCTTCTTCTTCAACATGACGGTTAACATAGGGCGTGCCGTTAGCCAGGCTTTGCGCCAGGTGCAATTTAAAATCCGGAAAACCCTTGGTATCGAGGCGACGACAGAAACGGTTAACAGTGGGTTCGCTTACGTCGGCCATCTTGGCCAGGGCAGCAATGCTGCTGTGGATGGTCGTCTGGGGATTAGCCAGAATGACATCGGCAACTTTGCGTTCTGATTTGCTAAAGTTGTTGACACTGCTTACGATTTTTTCCAGTACATTCATTAGCGATTACCTGCGCTTGTCCTGCCCCGGGGTACGAGGGCTATGCTATAGTGCGTTTTTATCGGTGTTTTGACTACAACGCCCTGTTGGCTATGCTGTTTGCTTTCAATCAGGCTGACAAAACGGTATTAAATTTACCACAATTTATCCGAAATACGATCAAGGGTACACTATAATAATCCAATATAGCATCAGGCTAGCCGTTTTGTAATTTAATTACATTATTTGGCGTTTACAACGGCATTTTAGTCCGCTAGACTGGGCTAAGTGTTGTAAAATTACATCTTCTTTAAAGGCGAGTTATGACAACCACTCCAAACCAGGCTTGTGATTTAGTGTTATTCGGTACCAAGGGCGATCTGGCCCGCCGTAAGTTACTGCCTGCCTTATACCAATTAGAAAAAGCCGGCTTGCTGTGCGAGCAGTCACATATTATCGGTGTAGCGCGGGATGACCTGGACCGTGACGGCTACATTGAGCTGGTTAAAACCAACCTGGTGCGTTTTCTGAAGAAGGAGACGCTGGATGAGGCAGTATGGCAAGCTTTAGCGGCCAAGCTGCATTATGTGCAGCTGGACATGACCAATATTAACGATTATCAAAAGTTAACTGCCGTTACCGACCCCAGCAAACGCATTACGGTCAGCTATTTCGCGACGCCACCTTCATTATTCGGTGATCTGTGCCGGGGCCTGGCGGCTGCTGGTTTAGCCGCTGAACCATCACGGGTGGTGCTGGAAAAACCGATTGGCCATGATCTGGCATCATCAAAAGTGATTAACGATCAGGTTGCTGAATACTTTAAAGAATCGCAAATCTACCGCATTGACCATTACTTGGGTAAAGAGACTGTCCTGAACCTGTTGGCGCTGCGCTTTGCGAATGCCATTTTTGCGTCGAACTGGGATCATAATGCCATTGATCATGTGCAGATCACTGTTGCCGAAGAGGTCGGGGTAGAAGGCCGCTGGAGCTATTATGATGATGCCGGCCAGATGCGCGATATGGTGCAAAACCACTTACTTCAGGTGCTGTCGTTAATTGCTATGGAGCCGCCGGCACGGTTGGACGCTGACAGTATCCGTGATGAGAAGCTAAAAGTGTTAAAGGCACTGCGCAAAATCGATCAGACTAATGTGCAGGAAAAAACGGTGCGTGGTCAGTACAGTGCAGGCTTTGTTGCCGGACAAGCGGTACCGGGCTATCTGGAAGAAGAGGGTGCCCGGCCCAACAGTAAAACCGAAACCTTTGTTGCGATAAAAGTCGATATCGATAACTGGCGCTGGGCCGGGGTGCCGTTTTACCTGCGTACCGGTAAACGGATGCCGAAAAAGCACAGTGAAGTGGTGATTTGCTTTAAGCCCCAACCACACAATATTTTCCGCGAGACTTACCGTGATTTACCGGCTAATAAACTGATTATTCGCTTGCAGCCGGATGAGGGGGTCGAAATTCAGATGATGAATAAGATCCCGGGTTTGGGCGAGCATATGCGCCTGCAGCAAAGTAAGCTGGACCTGAGTTTTGATGAAACTTTCGAATCTCAGCGTATTGCCGATGCCTATGAGCGTTTATTGCTAGAAGCGATGCTGGGCAATCAGTATTTGTTCGTCCGCCGTGATGAGGTTGAACAAGCCTGGAAGTGGGTCGATGGCATAATGCAAGCCTGGAAAGCCAGTAATGAACCGCCAAAAAGTTATCAGGCTGGCAGCTGGGGTCCGGTCGCGGCCATTTCGATGATGGCGCGTGATGAACGCAACTGGGATGAATAATATGCAATTACAGCAGTTTGCTAATACTGATGCCTTAAATGCCGCCTTTGCCAGCCAACTGGTGACGATTCTGGAACAGGCCATTACTGAACGTGGTGCTGCCTACCTGGTGGTATCGGGCGGCCGTACACCGCAGGCGTTGTTTGCCAAACTGGCCAGTACACCACTGGCCTGGGATAAGGTTACCATTTTACTGGCCGATGACCGCTACCTGCCACCGGATGCCGAGCATAGTAATGAACGGCTGGTGCGCAGTACCTTAATGCAAAACTATGCTGCAAGCGCGCGTTTTATCAGTTTATACGCCCCGGCGGCAGATGCATACGCGGCGGTAAGCGAAATTAGTGCACGCCTGGCCGGTTTACCAACCTTTGATGCGGTGATCCTGGGGATGGGTGAAGATGGTCATACTGCATCCTTGTTTCCCTGTTGTGCCGAACTTAAAGCCGGCATGGCGGATGATGCCCCGGCGGTGCTGGCCACCAGCCCAACCACCGCACCTTATCAGCGCATCACCCTGAGTAAAGCGCGCTTACTACAAAGCCGACAGTTGTTTTTACATTTGGTTGGCAGTAGCAAGCTGACGGTGCTGGAGCAAGCGCAGGGAGCAACGGATGAGTTCGCGATGCCAATCCGTGCCTTTTTACATCAAACAGCGGTGCCAATGGCAGTGCTGTACTCGCCAAGTTAGAGGTAAATAATGAACCCAGTTATTCAGCGCGTCACTGACCGCATTATCGCCCGCAGCAGCAAAAGCCGGGCTATTTATCTGGAGCGGCTGGAAGAAGCCCGCCGTAAAGGCCCACACCGTGGCGCCCTGAGTTGTGGTAACCTGGCGCATGGCTTTGCCGCCTGTAATGCCTCCGAAAAAAGCGACCTGCGTAGTCTGACCAAAGCCAATATCGCTATTATCTCGTCCTACAACGATATGCTGTCAGCGCATCAGCCTTACCAATTCTACCCGGAAATCATTAAACAAGCAGTTGCCGAAGTCGGTAGCGTGGCACAGTTTGCCGGCGGTGTTGCCGCCATGTGTGATGGCGTGACCCAGGGCCAGCCGGGGATGGAGCTGAGCTTAATCAGCCGCGACAATATCGCGATGGCGGCAGCTATTGGCTTATCCCACAATATGTTTGATGGCGGCCTAATGCTTGGGATCTGTGACAAGATAGTGCCGGGTTTATTGTTAGCTGCGCTCAGTTTTGGTCATTTGCCTTTTGTGTTTGTACCCGCCGGCCCCATGCCGTCCGGTATTCCGAACAAAGAAAAAGCTCGGGTTCGCCAACTGTTTGCCGAAGGCAAGGTCGGTAAAGAAGAGCTGCTGGAAGCAGAAGCAAAATCCTATCATGCTGCCGGTACCTGTACTTTCTATGGTACGGCCAACTCTAATCAGTTAGTGGTTGAGGTGATGGGTCTGCATTTACCTGGCTCGTCTTTTATCAACCCCTACACGCCGCTGCGTGATGAGCTCACCCGCGCCGCCGCGCGTCAGGTGACCCGTCTGACCGATCTGGGTACTGACTATCTGCCAATTGGTAAATTGGTCGATGCCAAGGTCGTGGTCAATGGCATAGTGGGTTTATTAGCAACCGGTGGTTCAACCAACCATACCATGCATTTAATTGCTGTGGCCCGTGCGGCTGGCTTTATTGTTAATTGGGATGATTTTGCAGAGTTATCACAAGCTACACCGCTACTGGCAAAAATTTACCCGAACGGTCAGGCCGATATTAATCACTTTCAACATGCCGGTGGCGTGCCTTTCCTGATCCGGACTTTATTAGACGCAGGCCTGTTACATGAAGATGTACAGACCGTAGCCGGTTTTGGTTTACGCCGTTATACCCAGCAGCCGCTGCTGGAAAATGGTGAGTTGCGCTGGGTGGATGCACCGCTGCAGTCACAGGATCCGGACGTCTTAACTACGGTAGACAAGCCCTTTAAAGCTACCGGTGGTTTACAGGTGTTATCTGGTAACATCGGCCGCGCGGTATTGAAAACCTCTGCACTACGGCCGGGCACCGAAGTGGTTAAAGCGCCAGCTGTGGTCTTTCATAGCCAGCATGAATTAGAAGCCGCGTTTAAAGCCGGTGAGCTGAATAAGGATTGCGTGGTGGTGGTGCGATTCCAGGGCCCCAAAGCCTGCGGTATGCCCGAACTGCATAAGTTAACGCCACCACTTGGTGTGTTACAGGATAAAGGGTTTAAAGTGGCTCTGGTTACGGATGGCCGGATGTCGGGGGCCTCAGGTAAGGTCCCGGCCGCTATCCATGTCACACCCGAGGCATTGGATGGTGGCAATATTGCCCGGATTCAAACCGGTGATTTGCTGCTGGTCGATGGCGAAACCGGCAAACTGGAAGTGTTGGTTGATGCTGCTGAATTTGCGGCCCGTACCCCGGCCACAGCGGATCTGAGCCATAACCTATACGGTATGGGGCGCGAGATGTTTGGTGCCATGCGTCTGCAGTTAACCGGAGCTGAGCAGGGCGCTTGCAGCTTATTTGTCACGGAGGAGCATCTGCATGGCTGAGCGCCAATTTGCGATCGTCGCTGATATTGGCGGCACTAATGCCCGCTTTAGCCGGGTGGCACTGGATACGCTGGCGCTGGATCAAGTGGCGGTTTATCCGTGCGCTGATTTCCCAACCCTGGCAGCGGCGTTACAACATTATCAGCAGCAACTGGGCTTAACAGCGGTTAAAGATGTCGCCATTGCTATTGCCTGTCCGGTGAACGGCGATAACGTGAAAATGACCAATTTCCATTGGCAATTTTCGATCAAAGCCATGCAAGCTGAGCTGCAGTTAAACACCTTATTGGTGATGAACGACTTCACTGCAGTAGCGATGTGTTTACCGGCGCTGGCAGAAGATCAGAAAATCCAGATTGGCGGCGGTCAGGCACAGGCCAACAAACCCATGGCAGTGTTAGGTGCCGGCACCGGTTTAGGCGTCGCGCATTTACTCCCGGTCGACGGTAAGTTTTTACCTTTGCCAGGTGAGGGCGGTCATGTGGACTGGGCAGCGCAAACTGAGCAGGAATGGTTTATTCAGCGCCAACTTGCGGCACAGTATGGGCATGTATCGCCAGAGCGACTGCTATCAGGTCCCGGACTTGAAGCCATTTATCAGGCACTGGCGGTTTTTCAGAAACTCGAGGTAGCACCTCTTACTGCCGGTGAGATTGGTCAGCAGGCATTATCTGGCCAATCGCAACTTGCGAAAGATGCAGTAGCGCAGTTTTACGCCAGTTTAGGCGCGGTAGCCGGCGATTTGGCGCTGACACTCAGCACCTTCGGTGGAGTTTATGTCGCGGGTGGCATAGTACCCAAGTTACTGCCGTTGCTCGGTAGCAGTGAGTTTCGCGCCCGCTTTGAAGCTAAAGGTCGCTTTGCCGCCTTTAATCAGCAGATCCCAACCTTTATCGTCACCGCTGAGCAGCCAGGCTTACTGGGCGCAGCCGTCTATTTAAAACAAACATTGGCAGGTTAAGTTATGGCATTTACGAATTGGCAGTTACAACCGTCAGTGTTGTTTGCAATGGGCCCGGTGGTACCGGTTATTGTGATTAAAGATTTAGCCGACGCCGTACCAATGGCGAAAGCTTTACTAGCGGGTGGCATCAAAGTATTAGAAGTGACATTGCGCACGCCAGTAGCGCTGGAAGCCATTAAGCTTTTAGCCGAGCAGGTACCAGATGCAGTAGTTGGCGCTGGTACCGTGACTAATCCGGAACAACTGGCACAAGTCGCAGCTGCCGGCGCCAAGTTTGCGATCAGTCCGGGCTTAACCCGCGAATTACTGCAAGCCGGCAAAGAGGCCAGTATTCCGCTGATCCCCGGTATCGCCAGTATCTCTGAGCTGATGGAAGGCACAGGTTTGGGTTATACCCATTTTAAATTCTTCCCGGCGGAAGCCGCCGGTGGCGTAAAAACGTTAAAATCGATTCACGGTCCTTTCGCTGACATCCGGTTTTGCCCAACGGGTGGCATTAACGAGCAGAACTTCCGTGAGTATCTGGCACTGCCAAATGTCAGTTGTGTTGGCGGCTCCTGGATCGTACCTGACAGCGCGGTAGCCGCTAAAGACTGGGCAAAGGTCACTGAGCTGACCGCCAAGGCCGTCGCTGAAGCGCTGTAACTTAATACAGTTTAACCAGCAACGGGCCTATTCTGGCCCGTTGCGTTTTGTTAACGCACTAACTTTGAGTTTTTCCGCATAACAGCGTATGATACGCCCCTTTTTTCCGGCAGCAACAATAGGTTCCCGCAGTGATTTCTACCAATAATGTAACCATGCAGTTTGGCGCTAAGCCGCTGTTTGAAAATATCTCCATTAAGTTTGGTGACGGTAACCGTTATGGCTTAATTGGCGCCAATGGCTGCGGTAAGTCAACCTTTATGAAAATTCTGAGCGGTGAGCTGGAGCCTACTGCTGGTAATGTCTTTGTTGAGCCGAATTACCGTGTTGCCAAACTGCATCAGGATCAGTTCGCCTTTGAACAGTACTCAGTGATTGATACCGTGATTATGGGACACGCTGAACTGTGGGCGGTGAAAGCCGAGCGGGATCGGATCTATGCGGATCCGGAGATGTCAGAAGAAGACGGCATGCGCGTTGCAGACTTAGAAGTTGCCTTCGGTGAGATGGATGGCTATTCCGCCGAATCACGTGCCGGCGAGCTGTTACTGGGTGTCGGTATTCCGATCGAACTGCATTACGGCCCGATGTCAGCTGTCGCACCGGGTTTTAAGCTGCGGGTACTATTGGCCCAGGTGCTGTTTGCTGATCCGGATATTATGTTGCTGGACGAACCGACCAACAACCTGGACATCAATACCATTCGCTGGCTGGAAAACGTATTGGCCGAGCGTAACTCGACCATGGTGATTATTTCGCACGACCGGCACTTTCTAAACAGTGTTTGTACTCATATGGCTGATCTGGACTTTGGTGAGTTGCGGGTTTACCCGGGTAACTACGATGAGTATATGACAGCGGCGACACAGGCGCGGGAGCGTTTATTGGCCGATAATGCCAAGAAAAAAGCGCAGATCGCTGAGTTGCAGACTTTCGTTAGCCGTTTCTCAGCCAATGCCTCTAAGGCCCGTCAGGCCACCAGCCGCGCTAAACAGATTGATAAGATTAAGCTAGAGGAAGTAAAAGCGTCCAGCCGGGTTAACCCCTTTATCCGCTTTGAGCAGCAAAAAGGCCTGTATCGTCTGGCATTAGAAGTCGAAGGGCTAACCAAAGGCTTTACTGAACACAAGCTGTTTAAAAACCTGAAACTGACGGTGGAGGTGGGTGAAAAAGTGGCGATCCTCGGTACCAACGGTATTGGTAAATCGACGCTGTTAAAATGCCTGGTTGGCGATCTAACACCAGAAAGCGGCACCGTAAAATGGTCAGAAAACGTGAATATTGGCTACTATGCGCAGGATCATGCGCATGATTTTGCTGAAGATATGACCTTATTTGACTGGATGAGCCAGTGGAAACAGCCATCTGATGATGAGCAGGCAATCCGTGGCATTTTAGGCCGCTTATTATTCTCTCAGGATGAGATTAAAAAATCCGTGAAGGTGTTATCGGGTGGTGAGCAGGGCCGGATGTTATTCGGTAAGCTGATGTTACAGCGGCCAAATATTCTGATTATGGATGAACCGACCAACCACCTGGATATGGAATCGATTGAATCCCTGAACCTGGCACTGGAAAATTACAAGGGCACTTTACTATTTGTCAGCCATGACCGCGAATTTGTGTCTTCGCTGGCCAGCCGGATTATTGAAATCACTGATCAGGAAGTGCGTGATTTCGTCGGTAGCTATGACGAATACCTGGCAAGGCAACTGGCCTTACAAGCCTAATATCAATTAGCTGACTTCCCGTTACCAGACAACCCCTAAGCCAGACTTAGGGGTTGTTTTTTTTATTTTCAGGCCCCAGATCAATAAACGTAAATAAAACTTAATTCAGAAATTCAGGTAGCTATGCTATTTTTTAGCTATTGCTTTTTATACCTGAACAAATAACGGGAGTGTCGAATGAAGATTAATATCGGTATTGATGAAGAGCAACGTAAAGCCATTGCCCACGGTTTGTCTGTATTGTTGGCGGATACCTATACGTTGTACCTGAAAACCCATAATTACCACTGGAACGTGACCGGCCCGATGTTTCAGACGCTGCACACCCTATTCGAAACCCAGTACAATGAGCTGGCGTTGGCCGTTGATGAAATCGCCGAGCGTATCCGTGCGCTGGGCGAATTTGCACCAGGCTCTTATAAAGAGTACGCCAAGCTGACCAATCTGAAAGAAGCGGATGGTATTCCAGCCGCAGAAGAGATGATTAAAGATCTGGTAAAAGGTCAGGAAGCCATTGCCAAAACGGCTCGCTCTATAGTGCCGGTCGCCGATGGTGCCTCAGATGAGGTAACCCTGGATCTGTTAACTCAGCGCATGACAGTGCACGAGAAAAATGCCTGGATGCTGCGTAGTCTAATCGCTTAAGCACAATATTAACGTTATCCTATCCAGATAAAACAGGGAGCCTTGACTCCCTGTTTTCTTTTTAAGCAACTCTGTACCACTTTGGTCTAATTCTGCATTTTATCGTGGTATTTTTGCCATTCATCTGACATTCTTAGCGCCCGGATGTGTTACCATCCGGCCGCCCAGCCTACGGGCAACTTACCCTCAACTAAATTTGTGCAAAAAAGTAACAGGTTTAATCATGCGAACGTTAAGTGTTTTGTCCTGCTGTGCCGCGCTGTTGCTGGCCAGCCCCGCCGCCTTGGCAGCGGCAGCTGGTGAGCTATCCCTGACGTCTTCAACTATCGGTTTTATTTGTATCGCCATTTTTGTGCTGGCTTATGCGCTGGTGATGGGCGAAGAAAAATTGCATATGCGCAAATCAAAACCGGTGCTGGTTGCAGCAGGTCTGATTTGGATCCTGATTGGTTGGGTCTATGTGCAAAATGGCATGCCAAACGTGGCCGAAGATGCTTTCAGACATAACTTGCTCGAGTTCGCCGAGTTAATGTTATTCCTGCTGGTCGCGATGACCTATATCAATGCCATGGAAGAGCGCCGGCTATTTGATGCGCTGCGAGCCTGGATGATTCGCAAGGGCTTTAGCTATCAGAACCTGTTCTGGATCACCGGCTTTTTATCCTTCTTTATCTCGCCAGTAGCCGATAACCTGACCACCGCTTTGTTGATGTGCGCAGTGGTAATGAAGGTAGCCGAAGGAGACAAACGCTTTATTAACCTCTGCTGTATTAATATCGTGGTCGCAGCCAATGCCGGTGGTGCCTTTAGCCCCTTTGGCGATATTACGACGCTAATGGTCTGGCAGGCGGGGATGGTGAAATTTCAGGAGTTTTTCGTGCTCTTTATCCCGTCAATGGTCAATTTCCTGATCCCGGCGGCGATTATGAGTTTCTTTATTGAAAAACGTAAGCCTAATGCCATTGAAGAAGATGTGGAGTTAAAACGTGGCGCAATCCGTATTGTCTGCCTGTTTTTATTTACTATTGCCACAGCTGTTGCCTGTCATACCTTCCTGCATCTGCCACCGGTACTGGGTATGATGATGGGCCTGGGCTATTTGCAGTTCTTTGGTTATTTCCTGCGTATGACGTTACCGGGTTCGCTGGCCCGTAAACGCGCTATGGCAGAGCGGGCGGGGGATATGGAACGTTTACGGCGCTTAGGTGGTGTGGTGCCCTTTGATGTATTCAGTAAGGTGCAACGCGCTGAATGGGATACCTTACTGTTTTTCTATGGTGTAGTGATGTGTGTTGGCGGCCTGGGCTTTCTGGGCTATCTGGCCGTGATGTCCGACCTGCTATATAGCCAATGGGGCCCAACTAATGCCAACGTTGCCTTAGGGGTGATCTCCGCCGTAATTGATAATATTCCGGTGATGTTTGCGGTGTTGACGATGCAGCCAGATATGTCACATGGCCAGTGGCTGCTGATTACACTTACCGCAGGCGTTGGCGGAAGCCTGCTGTCGGTTGGCTCTGCTGCCGGGGTGGCATTAATGGGCCAGGCCAGAGGCATGTACACCTTTGCTGGCCATTTGAAATGGGCTCCGGTAATTGCGCTGGGTTACATCGCCTCGATTTTCGCACATCTGTGGCTAAACGCCAGCTTGTTTGACGTATACGGCTGACGCTATTCAGTCGCTGGCTTGATCCGAAAAACGCAGTCTCTGGTGGCTGCGTTTTTTATAACGGGGTCTATCCAGTGCGGCTGGCGAAAAAACTACTAAGATTTTTCCGGAAAACCTTGTAAAATCCATCACAACAGCGACACTTAGTAAAAAGGTGTTCGTAGCAGCGTGGTCATTTTACATCAGGCGCTGTTTTACTCAGTCGGTAGGTTGTGACAACCGGAGAAGCTAAGATGAATGCGTTACAATATGCGCAGAATGTAGTAGAGCTATTTTCTTTACCTGACAGTTATTTCCGGGTGCGGGAGTTGATGGAATCCGATACGGCGAGTTTGGATGATATCGCTGAAGTTATCTTATTAGACCCGGTGTTGACATCAAAGTTATTAAAGCTGGCTAATTCAGCAATTTATCGTTTACCCTATCAGGTAGATTCTGTCAGTAAGGCTCTGCTAGTTCTTGGAAAAACTCAGGTTTATAATTTGATCCTGAGTATTGGTATCAGCTCCGCCTGTAGCCAAATAAATTGCACCGCTATCGATTTAGAGCGCTTTTGGGAGCAAAGTGTCAATGCTGCCTTAATTGCAAAATACCTTGCTACCCATATCAGCCTTAAATCCGCCGATCGCACCTATGTATCTGGCTTATTACATAACATTGGCGAGTTGGTAGTGGCTCAGCAAAATGCTGAGATAGCAACTGAGTGTCAGCAATACAGTTCTGAGATAAAGCCCTGGCAGTTGCAACAACGCAAATTAGGTTTTACTTACGCAAGTTGTGGTGCAGAGTTGTTGCATCTTTGGCAGCTGCCTGATGCGATTGCAGATCCCGTTGCATTGCAGCACAACAGTCAATACGAGGCAAGAAGTCCGGAGGATCTCATTGTTTATTTAGCAGTGAGATTGGCACTGGCCAATCAGCATCCAGAATTGTATAGCATCAAAACGCTGGTTGATCCTTTCTTATTAGAAACACTGCAGTTAACTCAAGCAGATTTACTTAAAGCCATCGACTTCTGCAATACTGAAGGGTTATTTGTATTATCCGTTCTTAACCCCCGGATAAGTACTATCTATTAATGTCGTCTTTATAGCCGGTTGTGCCGGCTTTCTTTTGGTTATTCGGATCACATCATGTCTACAAGCAATTTGTCGAAAAGACCTCTGTATACTGGCTATGCAGGTTCGGCCTTACTTGAAACGCCACTATTGAACAAAGGAAGTGCTTTCTCAGCACAGGAGCGTGCCGCCTTTAACCTGACAGGTTTACTACCGCCCCGTTATGAAACCATCGAAGAGCAGGTGAGCCGCTGTTATCAACAATATCGGAGCTTTGAAGATCCGATTAATAAGCATATTTATTTGCGCGCTATTCAGGATAATAACGAAACGCTGTTTTATCGGTTGGTGCAGCAACATTTGGAAGAAATGTTGCCCATTATCTATACGCCGACGGTCGGTGACGCCTGTGAACAGTTCTCCGATATTTATCGCAGTGCCCGTGGGCTCTTTATTAGCTATGAAGACCGCTATAATCTGGATGACGTGCTGCGTAATGCAACGAAAAGCAAAGTCAAAGTCATAGTGGTAACAGATGGTGAACGGGTGCTGGGCCTGGGTGACCAGGGCATAGGCGGTATGGGTATTTCTATTGGCAAACTGTCGCTCTATACCGCTTGTGGCGGTATCAGCCCGGCCTATACCTTACCCGTGATGTTAGACGTTGGTACTAACAACGAAAAATTACTTAAAGATCCTATGTATATGGGCCTACGGCAACCGCGGGTTGGGCAGGAGGAATATAATGAGTTTATTGACCTCTTTATTCAGGCGGTAAAACGGCGTTGGCCGGAAGCCATTATTCAGTTCGAAGATTTTGCCCAGCCCAATGCGATGCCGATTCTGCAGCGCTATCGTGACAGCGTGCGCTGTTTTAATGATGATATTCAGGGTACTGCTGCAGTAACGGTAGGGACCTTGCTTGCGGCTTGCCGTAGCAAAGGTGTGCCATTACATCAGCAAAAAGTGGTATTCGTCGGCGCTGGCTCTGCAGGCTGCGGTATCGCCGAGGCGATTATTAGCCAGATGGTGGCAGAAGGTTTAGCTGAAGCTCAGGCGCGTAGTCAGGTGTATATGGTTGACCGCTTCGGACTGCTTACCGATACCATGCCGGATTTACGTGACTTCCAGCAAGCTCTAGTGCAAAGCAGTGCGCAAATTGCCAGCTGGAGCTTTAGCGGTGACTATCCAAGCCTGTTAGACGTAATGCATTGTGCTCAGCCTACCGTGTTAATAGGGGTATCTGGTCAGGCTGGATTATTTACTGAGCAGATTATCCGCGCGATGAAAAAGGGCTGTGCCTTGCCGATTATTTTTCCATTAAGTAATCCGTCACGGCAGGTAGAGGCAACACCAGAGCAGGTGATTGAGTGGACAGAGGGAGACGTGATTGTTGCGACCGGTAGCCCCTTTAAGCCCGTTCATTATCAGGGGCGTGAATTTCTGATCACCCAGTGTAACAACAGCTATATTTTCCCGGGTATCGGTTTGGGGGTAATAGCCGCAAACGCCAGACTGATTTCAGACGAGATGTTGCGTGCTGCCAGTGAAACCCTGGCAGCGAATTCGCCTCTGGCTAACACCGGAACAGGGGGCTTGTTACCGCCTTTTACTGAGCTCGCTGCGTTAAGTAAAAGGATTGCCTTTGCTGTCGCTAAGGTCGCGATGCAGCAGGGCCTGGCGCTGGAGCTGGACGACAATGCGCTGCAACAAAAAATTGAAGATAATTTCTGGCGACCGGAGTACCGTAATTACCGCCGCGTCAGCAGTTAATAGTAATTTTACTCCCAGGGCTTAGCCCTGGGTGCTTGTTTGGATTGCTTTGAGTAAATTGGCCAACGTGGCTTGTTGTTGTTTCATTTCAGCCAATACATTTACCGCTGTCAGCATAAGTAATTGGTCACGACTGGCCAGCGGTTGCTGTGTAGCCTGTAAGGTTATCCGCTGTTCTAATTCGCTGGCAACCTGCTGCAATACTAACTCTAAATCCGACTCAGCCTTAAAACGGTAGTGTCGCCCGGCGATGGTAATACTATAAGGTCGAACACTCATTGAGGTTGTTGAGTAAGCTCAGTTAACAATTGCGTCATTTGCTGAGCGAGCTTTGCCTGACTGTCGTCTTTCTCCATCATCTCCAGTTGTAACAGCTCGTGCTGTTCTTGTAAGTTATTTAACTGTTGTTGTAATTTGATATTCTTACTGATAAGTTCTTTTACTGCATCTTGCAGCTGGTCAAATAATGTGACAGTGCTCATATCGATTTCCGGCCCTTGAAGAAAAGGCGCTACACTAATAAAAGCCGCAACGGAATACCAGTTTTAACGGAACATCCACTACTGATCGCCGGATTTATACTCAAATCATCTAACTTTCAATGTTAAATCCGACTCCAAGGGGCAATGCAGCCAAATTGCAGACCAGCCATAGTTTTGATCTGGAACAGCATTTTACTTGAGAATTGGCTTTATATTAGCGCAGAATAAATTAAAGGGGTTTAATATGCTTAAAACTGTTAGTGTTGAAAGTGTCATGCAGGATGGCTTTGCCGTAGCGGCCCGGATCGGTGAGCACCAGCTGATGATTGATCAGCCTGTTACAGCAAAAGGGACTGGGTTGGGGCCGACGCCCTTGCAGATGTTACTTTTTGCCGTTGGCGGCTGTATTGCCACTATTGGCCGGATTGCCGCCTTTCAACAGAAAATCGCACTACACGGGATGCGGATCACCGTCGAGGGGGATTATGACCCAGATGCGCTGATGGGCAAGGCGACGACCGAGCGGGCAGGCTTTCAGCAGATCCGGATCCTGGCTGAGATTGACGCCGATCTGTCGGTGGAGCAGAAGCAACGCTTTCTTGATGAAGTATGCGCCCGCTGCCCGCTGCATGATAACCTGCTAACGGGGACTCAGGTCGCGCATCAATTGGTGAGCAGCTGAGTCGGCTTTGCGATAACGGCCTGAGCGCGACCACGATGCTTGCCCTGATAGAGGGCGTCGTCGGCAAGTTTTACCCACTGTTCGAGCGAACTGCAACTGACGGGTAGCTGCGCTATGCCGAAAGTCGCGCTCAGCTTTAATATGGCGCCCTGGTATGAGCAGGGCTCCTGCTGCATCTCTCGTAGTAAGGCCTCACAAAATACTTTGGCATCACTTGCTGTACAGTCCGCCAGAGCCAGAATAAATTCTTCGCCTCCCCAGCGCCCAGTCAGATCGCTGCCTCTCGCCCTTGTACTTAGCTTAGCAGCGAAATGCTGCAGGGCGGCATCACCTGCGGCGTGACCAAACTGGTCATTAATGCTCTTGAAATAATCCAGATCAATTAACACCAGGCTAAGAGATTGCTGACTGCGTTGTAACTGTAAACGTAAACGTTGAAAGTGTTCCGTAAAACCGGCGCGATTTAATAACCCCGTTAGCTCATCATGATCAGCTTTGTTTTGCAGTTGTTGTGCTAACAATTCAAGCTCCTGCGTTCTGGCACTAACCAGGCCGGCCAGACGTGCGTTGCGTCTTCTTAAATTAAGCTCTCGCAGATAGACACTTAATAACAAGGTAGTTAGGAAAACGACAGCAGAGACAATCCATAAGTAAGGTGAATACCACCAGGGTGCAGCGACCTGAATTTGGATTCGCAATGGCTCTGCGGATTGGATACCCTGACTATTCTGGCCAATCACTTCTAACAGGTAATTGCCGGGAGCTAAGCCTAAATAACGTAATTCGCGGTTACGGGTTGCGCTACTCCAGTTCGATGAAAACCCTAGCAGACGGTATCGGATAGTGTTTTTGTCTGGTTCACGGTAGTCCAGAACTGAGACACCGATCACCAATTCCCGAAAGTTAGCCGGTAACGCAATTTGCGTCTGATTAACAGGATAATGCCGGGTCTGATCTCTGCCATCGATTTCAACCTGGCTCAGCGCGACTCTGGGCACAGGCATATACTCGGCCTCTATATCAAATTTGCTATTGGCGACCCCCATAGCGGTACCCAGCAAAAAGCTGCCGTCGGGTAACAATAGATGGGCATTACGCTGCATCGTCAGATCGGGTAGGCCATCATTCAGACTATAACTGGTAAAACGTTGGCTGTGCTCATTAAAGCGGGCAGGACCATGATTAGTCAAAGCCCATAACCGTTGTTGCTGATCGAGGAAGGCGCCGGTAATAAAGACACTTGGCAGTCCTTGCTCGGTTAAAAATTGTGAACTGCTGCCGCTTTGTAGATCAAGGCGCCACAGCCCATATTCGGAGCAAAGCCAAACTATTGTTTCAGCGACAGGTAATACACAATTAAATCCTTCAACCAGATTGGCGACACCGGTTTCTACCTGGTGCCAGCTTTGCCCGACAGGTCTTTTATACAATCCGGAGTAACGGGTTGCTGCATATAGATTGCCGCTTTGATCAGTGACGATCTGATAAATCTGGTCGCCGCTGTTTGTCGCCAGGTTAGTCAGGCTAATAGTCGCCTGCTGCGTTTGCGGTTGCCAGCGAAGTAGACCCCGCTGCCAAACCCCCAGATAAAAATCGCCGTCAGTAGAGATATGAAAGGCAGTAATAGCGCCCGGAGGAATACCTGCCAGCTCAAAAGGCGTCAGCTCTGGTCTAAGCCGGCCATCCTGCATTTGATATAAGCCACTGTCTGTCGCCAGCCAGAGCGAGCCGTCAGGCTGCGAAGCAAATTGATAAATTTTGCGAATATTATGTTGTTGGCGATACAGAACCTGATGCCACTGGTTGCTGGCATGCTCCAGCCAGATTAAGGCACCGTGTGCGGCTATCCAGATATTACGTTGCTGGTCCTGATACAGGGCACTAATCAAACGACTTGCCGCCTGTTGCAGGGGGCTCGGTAGTTGACTACTCAAGGGTTGAAAAGCCCGTTGTTGCGGATTACCGATAAAGAGTCCCTGATCCCGGCTACCTACCCAGAGTTGGCTGTCGGCGTTTTCATAGAGGGTTCGGACATCGACATCCGGCAGATAATTAAAGCCCTGACGATTTTTAATCCACTGCTTAGCCTCGGTATCATATAAAAATAATCCTTCGGTGCTGCCGACCCATAAATAATTATCCGGACTTTGATAAAGTACATTTACTCGGGGAGAGGCGACTTGCGCCGGCATTTCCAGACGGGCAAAACAGTCACAGCCGGAATGATACTGATAAACCCCCGTGGCCGAACTGGCCCAGATACCCGAGCTAAAATGCTGAATAGCGCGTACTTCACGCGCTCGTTCAAGGATATTTTTTTCCGGTTGCGGCAACAGATAGCGTTTTACCTGCTGCTCTGTATTAAGCAGCACTATGCCGTCAGCGGTGGCAAACCAAAGACCTTCAGCCGATTCAGTGATCCACCAGATCCGGTTCTTATGCAATGGATGTTCGAGCTCCGGCGCCGCATAACGCTTGATCTCCCTGGGGTTAGCTAAATCAATATAGTTAACCCCCGCGACAGTACCAATCCATAAACGTTGCTTGCTATCCAGAAATAAGGTTTGTACCCGATCAGATGCCAGCGCGTCAGGATCGCCACTATCGGCCCGGAAATTGTACTGAACATCGTTTGCAGCAGCGAGATAGGTTAAACCATGACCCCAACTGGCCATCCAGATAGCGCCATTATTCTCTAATACAAATTTATTGACATTTTGCCGCCGTAAACCACTTTCTGCGACACTTAGCCAATTAACGCTTTCGCTGCCATCAAACCGTAACAGTCCGTCGCTGTCCGTTGCCAGCCACATAAAGCCATGCTGGTCCTGAGTGATGTGATAAACCGAAGACTGTCGGGCGGTCAGCTTATCGGTAGGTGGGCTAAACACATAGTCTATGTCTGCAACAGCACTGAAACAGCATATCGCCAGTAGAAGTAGCAAGGGTTGCAACAACTTTGACATCAGACCCGGACTAATATTATTTGAGCGTATTCAAGTTATACCTGTTTTAATAAAAAAGCACAATCTGACCTTGGTCTGGCGTCAGGTTAAGCAGATCGCAAGCTTTAATCTGCAAGGTGTTTACTGTTAAGATCAGGGTTGGCGGACAAATTGGGTTCGCAACAGGATCAAAGTCAGAACAGGCCGGTTTTGACTTGCAGTCATCAGAGCGTCCACGGCCGGCGCGGTAGTTGTTGTGATCAGATACGTTTTGCTCGTTATTCTGCTGCTTAGCATTAGCAGTCCGGTATTTGCCAATCCAGGCAATTTTGAACAGGCCAAAGTTACCCTCAAGCAAATTTATCAGGGCCATGAACGTACCTTTTATTGCGATTGTGCGATCAGTTGGGTTGGACGCAGTGGTGGTCGGGTTGATCATCAAAGCTGTGGCTTCGAAGTCTATGCGCCCCGGGGTACCCCTAGTGAGGCAACGCTGGCCAGAGCGGCTCGTTCAGAAGTGGAGCATATTATTCCGATCTCCTGGGTGGGGAAGCAATTAAAATGCTGGCAAAACGGCGGCCGTAAGAACTGCCAGCAACAGGATCCGTTATTTAACCTGATTGAAGCTGATCTGTTTAATCTGACCTATGCCGTAGGACAGATCAATGGTCTGCGGGCCGATCTGCCCTTTGGTATGGTTGGGCAAGAATTCAGCGGTCAGTTTGGCCGCTGTGATATCCGGATTGATACCAAACAGCGTAAGGTTCAGCCCAAGGCAGATATCCGCGGCGATATTGCGCGGGTGGCGTTTTATATGGCCGATCGCTACAACCTGAAATTAAGCCGCCAGGATCAGCAAATGTTTCTGGCTTGGCACAGTCAGGATCCGGTTTCAGAGAAAGAGCGGCAGATCCACCAGCGCACAGCTATGCAGACCGGGCGTAATAATCCTTTTGTAACCGGTGAAAAAAGCTGGCAGCTAGGCTTTGCTACCAGCGGCATTGGCTTAACCGCTGCCGGTTGGGACAACCGCAACGACACGCAGGTTGCCAAAGTGGAAAGCAGCAGCAAAGTGACAGGTCCAATCCATGCTAACCGCAACTCCAAAATCTATCACCGGCCGGATTGCCCCAATTATCAAAGTATGGCGCCAGCAAACCGGGTGATTTTCCAAACCATATCTGAAGCCGAGCAACAGGGCTATCGGGTGGCGGCGAATTGTCCGGCAATATAAAAAACAGACCAAGGAATTAATTTACCGCCGTAAGCTCTAAGCAAAATCTTAACTAAGGAGCCGGCTATGCTAAATAAAGATTTTCTTAACAAATTACTGAGTAATGGTACAGGGCTGACTGGTGCACCGGGCACCGGTGGTAGCATCAATGACTTATTAAAAGGTCGGGCCGGTGCTGCCGTAGCCGGCGGCGCACTAGGGTATTTGCTGGGAAGTAAAAAGGGCCGGCAACTCGGAGGCAAGGTGCTAACCTACGGTGGCCTGGCCGCGCTTGGTGTACTGGCTTACAAGGCCTATGGTAACTGGCAGCAGCAACAGGGAAATCAGCCAGCAAGCAGCACAGCGGCCGAGCTGCATACTGAAAGCGGTTGCCGTGCCATTCTGGTCTGCTTGATTGCTGCTGCAAAAGCGGATGGTCATATTGATGAGCGTGAGCTACAGCTGATTGAGCAGGAAATCAGCAGACTGACCACGGATGCCGGGATCCGGCAATTTGTTGATGCTGAACTGAAAAAACCACTGGATCCGGCCGCGGTGGCAAGATTAGCTACCTCAGAACAACTGGCTGCCGAGATGTATATGGCGACCTTGCTGGTGATCGATGAAGAGAGCTTTATGGAGCGTAGCTATCTGACCGAGTTGGCCAGACAGCTAAAGTTACCGGAAAGCTTGCAGCTGGAGCTGCGGCAGCAAGTTAAGGCTGCGGGCCAATTGGTAGCCGGATAAACGAAAAAGTAGGCGCCACTGCCGGCGCCTACTTTTACAAACCGAAGGGCGCAAAATCAGCCGTGCTGTGGCGTTCAGCCAGACCTGGTGTATCACCAAAGTTACGGTTTACCAGATAGCCGCGTTTTACCGCCGGACGTGCGTCCAGTTGTTGTGCCCAGCGCAACACATGCTGGTAGCTGCCGACATCCAAAAATTCAGCTGCATCGTAAAGCCGGCCCAATACCAGGCCGCCATACCAGGGCCAGATTGCCATATCGGCAATGCTGTATTCGTTACCAGCAACAAAGGGCTGGCGCGCCAGCTGCTTATCCAGCACATCCAACTGACGTTTGGTTTCCATAGCATAGCGGTTGATCGGGTATTCGTATTTTTCCGGCGCATAGGCGTAAAAATGACCAAAGCCGCCGCCAACAAAGGGGGCGCTACCCATTTGCCAGAATAACCAGTTCATCACTTCAGTTCGGGCGCCAGGCTCAGTGGGTAAAAAGGCCTGAAATTTTTCTGCCAGATACAACAAAATTGAGCCAGATTCAAATACCCGGATGCCGCGGTCACGGTCAAATAATGCCGGAATTTTCGAGTTAGGATTCAGTTCGACAAAGCCACTGCCAAATTGCGCACCGTCTTTGATGCTGATAAGCCAGGCATCATATTCAGCCGCATGACCGGCAGCTAATAACTCTTCCAGTAAGATTGTGACTTTTATGCCATTGGGCGTCGCCAGTGAATAAAGTTGCAGCGGATGTTCGCCAACGGGTAAAGGCTGCTGGTGAGTAGCGCCGGAAACCGGGCGGTTGATACTGGCAAAGGCGCCGCCATTTTCAGACTGCCATTGCCAGACTGCGGGTGGGGTATATGAGGTTGTCATCCTATGCTCCTGTGATCTGTATTTATTCTAAATCGGGCCGATATTGATAAACTACAAGGCCATTAAGACATTTTTTACACTTCAGTTCAGCTATTTGTCATTTTTATCCCGTACACTAAGTTAGTTTGAGATCGCTACAGGGAGTAATTTATGCAGAGATTAATTGCTTTGGCCGTCGCCTTGGGTATTGTTAACCCGGCACTGGGCGCTGAGGCGGAGCAACGTCTGGAACAATGTTTAGCCCTTGCCGATCAGCAGCGACTCAGTTGTTATGACGATATAGTCAAAGCCATGCAAAAGCAGCGTTTACTGGCTGAGCGACAGCCAGTAACGGCGGTTGCCCAAACTGTAGCAGAACAGCCCGATACGACGGACGCCGAGCCAGTCACAGCTGCGCCGGTAATTCCAGTTGCTACCATCCTACAAAGCTTGTGGGAACTTACCGAACAGGATAAACGCGGCACCTTTCGGGTGCGTACCTATCAACCTAACTTTATTTTGCCGGTGCATTACAGTAGCGGTGTAAACCGCCAACCGGCAAGTCCAACCCGCAGCGGTGCCGAGCTGCAGGAAAACTATAAAGATATTGAAACCAAGCTGCAGGTATCACTTCGGGCGAAAATTCTTGAAGACTGGCTATTGCCCAATGCCGATCTCTGGTTTGCCTATACCCAGACCTCGATGTGGCAGCTGTGGAACTCAGAAGACTCCGCACCTTTTCGTAGTACTGATTATCAGCCGGAGGTGGTTTATGTTATCCCGACGGCTGAGTACTTAGGCGCTTTGCCCTTTGGCTGGCGGTTACAGATGCTGCAATTTGGTTTTGTGCACCAATCTAATGGTCAGAGCGAGCCGTTATCGCGCAGCTGGAACCGCTTTTATACCGCGGCAGCGTTCGAGCGCGAGCAGGTTGGACTTCTGCTGAAGTTTAATAAACGGGTTGCTGAATCATTGTCGGAAGACGATAACCCGGATCTGACAAACTTCCTGGGCAGTACCGAGCTACAACTGAACTGGCTACCGGGCAGTGCCACCGCTTCATTAACGCGCAGAATGAACTGGCAGGATTTTTCCAAGGGCTCCTGGCAGCTGGATTTGACCTATCCAATCAATAAGCAACAACCCGATGGTTTACGGCTGCATTTACAGCTATTTTCCGGTTACGCCGAGACCTTGCTGGATTACAATCACCGGCAAAATAGTATAGGCTTGGGCGTGATGTTATTTAACTTTTAACTGTCAAACGACGATGAAGTGCCGACATACACGGCCAGTGCTGTTTGTAAAGGATTTACCATGCCTGCGAAATTTACCATCGAATCCCGCCATTATTTACTGATCCTGGCGCTGCTATTGGCTTTGTATGGCAGCTATCTGCTGGTGGCACCTTACTTAGGCGCTATTGTGCTGGCCTTTGTCTTATCATTGCTGTGTTATCCGGTACACCATTGGATAGGTAGCAAAATGCCAACTAAACCCAACCTGGCGGCAACCTTGTCCTGTTTGCTGTTGGTGCTGGTGATCCTGGTACCCGCCAGCCTGGTGTTTGCCGCTCTGGTGCAACAAGGGTTGCTGGTTACCAAACAAATCTATCTTTGGCTGGGTCAGGGCGGGGCTGAGCAATTACTGCAGCATCCTTATCTGCAACAATTACAGGCACTGGCGGCTGATAAGCTCCCCGGCGATCTCTTAACACCACGGCAGATTATTGAACGTCTGAGCGAATTTGCTGCCGGCTTTAGTAAAGAGTTGTTAAACCTGAGTACCAAGATGCTTGGCGATCTGACCGGTCTGTTATTCAGCTTTGTCTTGATGTTGTTTGTGCTGTATTTCTTATTACGCGATCACGATAAAATTGTGGCCGCTATTCAGCATTACATTCCGTTATCCCGCTCGCAAAAAGATGCCTTACTAAGCGAAGCCAAGTTGGTAGCACGCTCAGCAGTACTCGGCTCAGTGCTGACTGCTATTGCGCAGGGGCTTGCTGGCGGTATTGCCATGGCCATAGTCGGTTTTCCGGGATTATTCTGGGGCACGATGATGGCCTTTGCCTCCTTTATCCCGGCGGTAGGCACAGCGCTGATCTGGCTGCCGGCCAGTTTATATTTATTCTTTACCGGTGATTGGGGCTGGGGACTCTTTCTGGCTGGCTGGGGCGTGTTAGTGGTGGGCTCGATAGATAATGTCCTCAGACCTATTCTGATGCAGGGTAGCTCTAATATGAGCACCTTACTGATTTTTCTGGCCCTGCTCGGTGGTATCCAATTATTTGGTTTAATTGGCGTAATTTACGGCCCGATTATTTTTGCGCTAACGCTGGTATTACTGCGGCTTTATACCATCGAGTTTAAAGACTTTCTGGCGCAGCAGGATAAAAGTTAAGTCTGAGTATGACAGATGATGGTTTAAAACCGGGCTGGCTGCACTCGGTTAACGATATTGCCAAACCCGACTGGCAGGCATTATTTGATAACGCTCACCCTTTTAGTCGCCAGGCTTTTTTAGCGGCGCTGGAACAAGGTGGCAGTGTTGATGGTAATAGCGGTTGGCACAGCCAGCATCTTGCCGTTTGGCAAGGCGAGCAGTTGGTTGCCTTAGTACCTGGCTACTTAAAAACTCACTCTTATGGCGAGTATCTGTTTGATTGGCAAATTGCACAGGCCTATCAGCAATTGCCGTTAGCGTATTATCCAAAATGGGTAGCGGCGCTGCCGTTTACGCCGGTGACAGGGCCAAGGCTTGGCATGCGGCAAGGCACTGATCAACATGCGGTGCTACACGTGGTTTGTCAGTTTCTAAAAGCTGAGCTAAACCAAGGTAAACTATATAGTGCACAGTGGCTCTACCCAGAGGCTGAGCTAGCTACGTCCTTAGCGGAGCAGGGGCTATGGCTTAGATATGATGTGCAATTTCTCTGGCAAAATCAGCATTACAAAGATTTTAACGACTTTCTGGCTAGGCTGAACTCGCGCAAGCGCAAACAAATTGCTAAGGAGCGCGCCGCCTGTACCGGACTTAGCTTGCAAACTCTGACCGGTGAGCAGCTTACCGATAACCACTGGCGACAATTGATCCGTTGTTATCAGGCCACTTACCTTAAACGTTCCGGCCATCACGGGTATATCACGCCACAAAGCTTTCAACTAATGGCGAAAACAATGGCGACACAGATCGTAGTATTTGCGGCTTTTGACTCGCAACAACCACAGCAGATCGTTGCTGCCGCACTCTGTTTTCGGGGTAAGGATGCGCTCTATGGCCGTTACTGGGGCGCGTTGGAACACAATGACTATTTGCATTTTGAGCTTTGTTACTATCAGGGTATTGAGTATTGCATCAAGCAGGGATTATCGTTTTTTGATGCCGGTGCTCAAGGTGAACATAAGCTTAAACGCGGTTTTGCGCCGGTATTACGCTATGGTGCCTACCGTTTTGCTGATACGCCGTTATCAGCTGCGATCCAGGGCTATTTCAAACAAGAGCATCAGCATTTGCAGCACTATCTTCAAGCTGCAGCAGCGGCCTTGCCCTACAAAGCTCTGGTTAAATAAAGCTCCGGTTGAATAAATGGGTATTGAAGCAGCGGCTAGCGTTTAAACCAGAGTAGCCGGTTATTTGCCGGCATCGCGATATCCTGCTGTAGCAAAAAACCTTCTGCCGCCGCCAGTTGCAGAATGTCTTCGCTATGGCGAATACCCATCGCCGGATCCCGACTTTTTAAGCTGGCATCAAAAGCCTGGTTACTGGCGCTGGTGAATTCGCCTTGATAGTTAAAAGGCCCATAGATACATAGCGTTGCTTCTTGTGCGGCAAATTCATCTAAGCGCCTAAACAGGCGCTTAACCAGTGGCCAACTGATAATATGCAAGGTATTGGCAGTAAAAATACCATCAAATCGCTGCTCGGGCGTGCTGTCATCGCTGATATCCAGTGCCAATGGTGGCGGTAAATTGGCTAGCGCCGCACGGCGGATCCGTTCAGCCAGTGCCGGTAAATTGCAGTGCTGATCGCTGCTTTGCCAGCTAAGGTGAGCTAGCTGACTGGCGAAGTAAACCGCATGCTGGCCAGTACCACTGCCGATTTCCAGTACCTGCTGGCAATTGGCAAAAGCCTGATTTAATACCGACAGAATAGGGGACTTATTATTTTCACAGGCTTGCGAGTAGGGTAGATCGCTATCATTCATCGTTATCACACTTATCTTAGGTTTGCTCACAGTCTGTAGCAGCGGTTTCCAGTAGTAATTGCGCCCAAAGCGCCGCACCTTTTGCTGAAGGATGAAAGCCGTCTGCTGCCAGCAGCTCCGGGCTTAACGGCAGCTTAGCATCAACCATTACTGCATTGGGCCAATGGGCTAGCTCTTGCGTTAAAACCTTGTTTAATAGTCGCGCCTTCAACCCAAGCCACTGATTTAACGGCCAGGGTAATGCGGTAAACTGCTGCATCGGTGGTATGGCGCTGATAATAATCTTCGGCGACTGAAATCGTGTGCTAAGCAATGTGAGTAATTCCCGACACTGCTCGCGGTACTGGCGATTTCCGGTCAGAGCAGAGACATTATTCACGCCAATCGAAACATAGATCTGATCAAAGCGTTGCTCTGGCAGACCTTGTAGTAACTTAACCAGCCCGTTACAACAAAGACCGCTTTGCGCGACTAATTGCCATTCTACTGAGTTTGCAACCGCTAACGCCCGGGTAAGATAGCCCGCCAGCGCTTGTTGCTGCGAAGCGATACCGGCACCGGCTGCCGCCGAGTCACCGCAAATCAAAACTCTTAATACAGATTGTTGTGCAGCATTGCTTGCAGCAATACTGCCAGCTCTGTCACCAGTGGCTTCCGGTAACCGCACAGCCAGCTTGCGCAGGCGCTTGCCTTGCCAAAGTAATAATGGCCAAAGTAGAGCAGTGACCAAGTACCAAAATACCTGCATATAAGCTGTTCTCAAAACTCGCTATAAATCCGAAGTTAGGATTATAACACTAAATCTATCAAATACAGTTGCTTAGACATTTCCAGCATTTAATACATTTAACATAATATACATTATGGGCTATTGCAACTTAGGCAAAAACAGCTTTAAAAACTAACATAACTGGTCCCACCAACCCTTTGGGCGCTAGTACCTCATCCCATGAGCTTAATCACTTTAGCAGACTAACCGCAATAACTATTAGTCTTTTCTCCGGCATCATTTTCGCTTAAGGTTAAGTAATAAAATATGTAACCCTCTATGACAGGATGTTGAATGAAGCGGATACTTACTGCAGCGTTATTAATTTTTCCTCTTGCGGCACTGGCCAACGACCAATACAGCCAACGCCGATGTGATTCCCTCAATGCAGAGCGTGAAACCATTAGAAAGCGTTTTAACAGTGGTTATGGTGTTTCTGAACGCAATTATTTGAACAAACGCGATCGTGAGCTATTTATGCTCATATCAACCCATTGTAAGAAACCAGTCCAGGAACGTCGGTTAAGTTCAATACAAACACCGGTGCGCTCTGAGCAAACTACGAGCTATTCCGCTACAACGTCTTCTGTTACACGCTCACCCAGGGCAAACTTCAGTGCTAGAAACCACGTTTTCTCACCTGAAAAAAGTGCTGCCTGGGATGCTTTTTACAAGATCCCCGCTCGTTGCCGCAGCAGAGATACTGCACCAGAGGATTTTGTATTCTGCGCAGAGGATAAAGCCGACCAACGTCGCGAGTTTGAGCGCCAATGGTCTAAGCAAAACCCATAGATGGTTGTGTGCCATGTAGGTACCGCCTAGCGTTGCTTTTTAGCCCATTCGATATGCTGTTGGACTTTCTCGCTCGTCAGCAGCAATGCCAGGCTGTTGTATTCTTTAGCCAGGGTCATTTCGTCGTAAAACCGATGGATAGTCTTATGACACAGTTTACAAAGCATAATGCCGGCTTGAAGCTGAGCTTTGTCATAATGCTTTTCAAAAAACGCCCGGCGATGCATTTTTTTTGGAATAAGATGATGAAAGGTCAATTCAACTTGCCGTTGGCACAGCATGCAGTGTTGAACCGCAGTGGTTGGCATAGCCGCATCCGCTCATGTTTTATGTTACTGCTTACATGCAGCTATACGCTGTAGTTTGCACTTTAGCTCAAAACTTAATCTTGCAGCGGTTTAATACCAACCTGGGTAATGTCACCTTGCTCATTTATTTCACGTACCGTTAAAAGTAATTGATCCAGCTTCACCTGATCACCGATTACCACCCGGCGATGGAAACGTTCGCTAATATAGGCAGACAGCGTCTGCTCCCGATTTAACTCAGCCATATTAATGGTATAGAATGCATCCAAATCACTCAGGCTAACTGCGCCATTGAGTAAGAAATCACCGAAGAAGTTACTGTTATCCAACACGCTCTTTTCAGCATCACTGGCGAGGATTTCGCTTAGCTTTTTCACATGCTTCAAATGCGATAACACCATAATGGTATCACCGGCAGCGATAGCAGGATCTTCACTGGCTTGTAACCAATCACCATCCCTTATTAGCCCCAGATACTGCACCGGCAGCTGTACGCCGAGTTGTTGCCAGCGCATCGTTAGCACCGGTGAACGTGATGTCACTTTATAGGCCAGTACTTCCATCACATCTTTTGATGGCACCGCATCCAGTGGCATGGCCTGGTCAGGCTCAAGCTCTGCCGGAACTTCCAGTTTTAACCAACGGGCTACCGGGATCAAGCTCCAGCCCTGTAACACCAGCGAGACAATAACCACCACAAAGGCGACGTCAAAATACAGATGCTCATTTGGCACACCGGCCAGCCATGGAAACAGCGCCAGAATAATAGGCACCGCGCCTCTTAAGCCAACCCAGCTGATAAAGAGTTGATCGCGCATCGGGAATTTAAACGGGATCAAACAGATAAATACAGCCAGTGGCCTGGCGATAAAGATCAGCACCCCGGCCAGTAATAATGCCTGCCATAGATGGTCCATCAGGTTACCGGGTGAAACCAACAGACCTAACATTAAGAACATACTGATCTGGCTGATCCAGGCAAGACCGTCGTGCATCCGCAAAATATGGATGATCTGAGGTAAACGGGCGTTACCCACGATATACCCCATCAGGTAAACAGCCAGAAAACCGCTGCCACCAAAGGAGTTTGTTAGTGCGTAAATCATAATACTGCTGGCCACTGCCAGTAGTGGAAAGAATGCAAAGCTTAGCGGCAGTTTACGGCACAAGAATACGAACACCCTGCCCGCACCATAACCCATAGCCGCGCCGACTACGGCTTGCTGTAAAAAGGTCACCAGGACAAAAGCATCCAGCGCCTTATCCTGGGCCAGCAGTGAGACCAGTGTCAGGGTCAGAATAACCGCCATCGGATCGTTACTACCGGATTCGATCTCCAGTGTCGACGCCACCCGCTCTTTAATTTTCAGTCGCTGCGACTGGAAAATCGAAAATACCGCCGCGGCATCAGTGGAGCTGAGGATGGCGCCAAGCAACAAGCCTTCAATCCAACCCAGCCCCAGTAAATAGGCAGCAGCTACCCCGACAGTGCCGCAGGTAATCACCACTCCCAGCGTTGCTAACATTGACGCCGGCGCCAAGGCAACCCGAAACCGCTCCGGGTGCGTCCGCATACCGCCGTCGAACAGAATAATCACCAGCGCGATGGAGCCGATCAAAAAGGCAATCTGAGGGTTAGCGAACTGGATGCCCCCTATTCCATCCTCACCGGCGACCATTCCAATCAGCAGGAACACCAATAGCATAGGTGCACCGAGCCGCGCCGAAATCAGCGTGGCGATAATACTGATAAAGAACAATAAGGCGCCGGCCAGTATGGCCAGGTTAATTCCATCCATTTAGGTTGCTCCGCTAACAGCATACTGCCAGCGGTAACTGGCAGTATGGAGTGCACCAGGATCCGGTGCCGCTGTACCGAGAATAGCGGATTGGGCGGGGCTTTTACCAGCCTTTAACGTAAATTGCTAGTTTTTAGCTTAAAAATCAGGCAAGTTCGTCAACAATTGCCTTTAAGGCGCCAAGTGGATCCGCGGCTTTCGTGATTGGCCGGCCAATGACCATATAATCGACGCCGGCAAGTTGTGCTGCCTTGGGTGTCATCACCCGGCGTTGATCGTCTGCAGCACTGTTTGCCGGGCGGATCCCCGGGGTGACCAGTTGAAATTGCTGACCAAATTGCTGTTTTAACAAAGTCGCTTCCTGCGCAGAGCACACCACGCCATCCAGGCCCGCTGCAGCAGTTAATACCGCCAGTTTTTGTACCTGCTGTGCCGGCGTTAGCATTATGCCGAGCTCAGTGAGATCCGATTGCTCCATACTGGTTAGCACAGTCACGGCGATCAGTTTGGGGGCCTGAGCGCCAAAAGGCAGTAGCGCTTCTTTGGCTGCCTGCATCATGCGGCTACCACCACTGGCGTGGACGTTTACCATCCAAACGCCAAGCTCGGCCGCTGCCGCCACCGCTTTGGCTACCGTATTCGGAATATCATGAAATTTCAGATCCAGGAAAACCTCAAAGCCTCGCTGTTGCAGGGCTTTAACAAAGTCAGGTCCGAAATGGGTAAACATCTCCTTGCCCACTTTTAACCGGCACAGGCTGGGATCTAACTGGCTAACCAGATTAAGCGCTTGCTGCTGCTGTTCGAAATCCAGCGCAACAATCACAGGCGAACGACAAGACATGAGGTATCCTTTAGCTAAAAATTAACGGCCATCGATCCCGGCAATGGGTTCTACAGTCTCCCACTGCTGACAGGACGGACATAACCAATAAGGTTGACGGGTTTTAAAGCCACAATTGCGGCAACTATACAGGGCTTTGGAGTCGAGATAGGCGTTTACCAGCTCTTCCACCGAGATCAGTGCCTCGGCAGCCAGCGCCGATTGCTGCTGACGCAGCTGCAATAATTTCTGGAATAAGCGGATATTCGGCTGTTGCCGCAGTTTAGGTAATAAATATTGCTCTGCGGCGGCGGCAGACTGATGTTCAGCCAGATGATCTGTCAGTAACAAACAGGCACTGATATTATGCTTGTCCGCCAGCGGGCTAAGTAACTGTTGCCATTCGGTCGCGTCCAACTGACATTGCTGCAATAATGGCAGCAGCTCTGCTGCCCATTGTACGCGCTGCTTTAACACACTCAGTATTGCCGCTTTCGCCACTGCCGGCTGCTGTTCAGCCAATGCCTGACGGGCCAGCGCAACGCGAGGCCGGATCGCTTGTGGAAAATGCTCTGCCAGTTGCTGCAGCCGGTTCAGATCCAGCTGTTGGCTTTTTTCCAGATGCTGAATTTGCATATTTGCCAACATAATGCGCAAACTACGCGATTGGGTTTTCTCAACCGCCGGTTGCAATGCTACGGCTTTTTGTGGCTCATGGGTGGCCAGGAAGATACTGAATAGCTGTTTCAGCACAGCTTCGCGCAGTAGCTCATTGTCGGTGAGTGGTAACAGCAGGTATTCGGCGCGGTCAAACAAACCGGCTGAAAAGTAGTCTTTTGCCAGTTCAAACTGGATCTGCTGTGCTTTGTTTTTTGGCAGTTTTAGCTGGTGCAGCTTTTCATGAATTTTTATTGCCTTGTCCCAATCGCCTTTGCGCCGGAACAGGTTTGCCAGTGCCAGATAGGTATCAATAGTAGCGGCTTCAATATCCAGCAGTTCCAGCAGTTGCTCTATGGCCTTATCTTCCTGATCGGTGAGCAGAAAGTTCAAACCAGATGACAGATTGCGGGTAACGTCAGCCCTGCCCTTAAGCTCTTTGGTTTTCAGGCTATTTCGTCCCATAAACCAACCGTAAGCAGCGGCAACAGGAAGTAACAGAAATAGCAGTTCAGGCATAGCGGTCAGGCTTTATCAGCGGTTTTACTAAACCAACCCCGGGTTTTACGTTGTAGCGAGAAGAGCAAACTGAATACCAGGCCCAGCAGTAAGCCGGTGACTAAAAAAATCACGGCGATATCGACGACACGCAATTCCAGTCTGACGACCAGTAAATTCAGCTCAGTGAGTTGTTGATTAGTGGAGCCGAGTAAAAAACCCAGCAAGATTACCAGCAGCGTGAAAAAAATAAAAACCAGTCTACGCAACACTCAGCTCCGTTAAGTTTGCCGATAACAAGCAATAACTATCAGGTGTTATCTTTTACCCGATCCCGCAGTTCTTTACCGGGCTTGAAGTGTGGCACGTATTTGCCATCTAACTCAACCTTGTCGCCGGTTTTTGGATTACGGCCAACACGGGGGGCGCGATAATGCAGCGAAAAGCTACCAAAACCACGAATTTCAATACGTTCGCTGGAAGCAAGCGATTGTGCCATCTGCTCCAGAATTTCTTTTACAGACGCTTCAACATCTTTGACCTGAATATGGGGGAAACTGGTGGCAAGCTTTTCAATTAATTCAGATTTGGTCATAGACCCTCCGGCATACCTGCGTGTAGAGAAAGCAGGAGGCTTAGGCCCCCTGCTTCACTGGCATTTTAGTCCTGCTTTTGAGCAGCTTTAAATGCTTCAGCCATAGCGTTTACACCAAAGTCAGCATCTTGTTGCTTGCTGTTGATGTTATCCATAGCTTCTTTTTCTTCAGCTTCAAACTTGGCTTTGATAGACAGGCTGATTACGCGGTTCTTACGATCCACGCCCATCAGACGGGCTTCAATGGCTTCGCCAACTTTCAGCGCTGTAGTAGCGTCTTCAACGCGATCACGTGAAATATCAGACACGCGAACGTAACCTTCAACACCACCTTCTAACATCACAGTAGCGCCTTTAGCGTCAACGGCTGAAACTTCACCTTTAACGATAGCACCTTTTTTGTTGTCAGCAAGGTAATCATTGAACGGATCTTCGTCCAGTTGTTTGATACCTAAAGAGATACGCTCACGCTCTGGGTCAACTTGCAGTACAACAGCGTGTACTTCGTCGCCTTTCTTGAATTCACGAACTGCATCTTCGCCGGTAGAGTTCCAGCTGATGTCAGATAAGTGAACCAGACCGTCGATGCCGCCGTCCAGACCGATGAAGATACCGAAGTCAGTGATAGACTTGATCTTACCGCTTACGCGATCGCCCTTGTTGAAGCCCTTAGCGAACTCTTCCCATGGGTTAGCTTTACACTGTTTCAGACCTAAAGAAATACGACGACGTTCTTCGTCGATTTCCAGAACCATAACTTCCACTGCATCACCCAGGTTAACAACCTTAGATGGGTGGATGTTCTTGTTGGTCCAGTCCATTTCAGATACGTGTACTAAGCCTTCTACGCCTTCTTCGATTTCTACGAAGCAGCCGTAATCAGTCAGGTTAGTGACGCGACCAGAAATTTTCGCGCCTTCTGGGTAACGTGAAGCGATAGCTGCCCACGGATCTTCGCCCATTTGCTTCAGGCCTAAAGATACGCGTTGCTTATCACGGTCGAACTTCAGTACTTTAACTGGAATTTCGTCGCCAACGTTAACGATTTCGCTTGGGTGCTTAACGCGCTTCCACGCCATATCAGTGATATGCAGTAAGCCGTCTACGCCGCCTAAGTCTACGAAAGCACCGTAGTCAGTCAGGTTCTTAACGATACCCTTAACTTCCATGCCTTCTTCTAAGTTTTCTAACAGCTGGTCACGTTCCTGGCTGCTCTCAGATTCGATCACGGCACGACGTGATACCACCACGTTGTTACGCTTCTGATCCAGCTTGATAACTTTGAATTCCAGCTCTTTGTGCTCTAAGTGTGCTGTATCACGTACCGGACGTACGTCTACTAATGAACCAGGCAGAAAAGCGCGGATGCCGTCAACTTCAACCGTGAAGCCACCTTTAACTTTACCAGTGATAACACCGATAACAGTTTCTTTGTCTTCACAAGCTTTTTCCAGGCGAACCCAGGCTTCATGACGCTTAGCTTTCTCGCGAGACAGTAAGGTTTCACCGAAACCATCTTCGATAGCGTCTAAGGCTACGTCGATGATGTCACCCACGTTCACTTCGATTTCGCCGCTCAGAGATTTGAACTGCTCAACCGGAATGGCTGCTTCTGATTTCAGACCGGCGTCAACCATAACGACGTCTTTCAGAACAGCAACAACAGTACCTTTAACGATGGCACCTGGGCGGGTTTCGATGGCTTTGAGGCTTTCCTCAAATAATAAAGCAAAATTTTCAGTCATAGTCACTTTTTCGGTTAAGTGCTCCACTTCACATCTTGTGTTATGGGGTTGCTAAATTTACCAGTAAGCATCCGTGTTACTGGCTGTCCAACATGCAGCTTCGGCCTGGTTCACCGGTTGTGCACAGGCAATTTGCCTTGCACCACCTGCAGCACCTCTTGCAGCACTTGTTCAATGGTTTTACCGGTCGAATCCAGCATATAGGCGTCCGCAGCCGGTTTTAGCGGTGCCGTCGCGCGATTGGTATCCCGATCGTCTCGGGCCTGGATTTCGCTTAAAAGGTCGCCGATATTAACATCAAAACCCTTTTGTTTCAACTCTAAAAAGCGCCGGTTGGCGCGCTCTTGCGCGGTGGCGGTTAAAAAGATTTTAACTTCAGCCTGTGGGAATACGACTGTACCCATATCACGGCCATCGGCGACTAAACCCGGTTGTTCGGCAAAGGCGCGCTGGCGACGCAGCAGTGCTTCACGCACTGTGGGTAAGGACGCAATTTTTGATGCCATTTCAGCCACTTCCTGCGTACGGATACTGTGGCTAACATTTTCACCTTCCAGGATCACCAGGGTATTACCGGCTTCGTCACTGGCAAACTGCACGTCCAGGTGCGCGGCCAGCGGTTGCAACGCAGCTTCGTCAACGGCATCAATCTGATGATGCATCGCCGCCAGTGCTAACACCCGGTATATGGCGCCGCTGTCAAGTAACTGCCATCCCAGTAGCTGCGCAACTAAACGGCTGATCGTACCTTTACCCGCGCCACCAGGGCCATCGATAGTAATAACAGGTGCATTAAGTGGCATCCTACCCCCAGAAAACAGATTAATAGCTATTGAAAACGGCGCACATTATACAGCTTTTTATGACAAAAGCTGTGTTTAACTGCCATGGACAAAAGAAAACGCGTAGCCGGCTTGGTTACGCGTTTTGACTGAGAGAGCCGGTTTTACTGGCTCAGGCGCCGGAATACCTCAAAGTATTGCGGGAAAGTTTTAGCGGTACAATCCGGATCTTCAATGGTCACCGGTGTATCGCTTAACGCGACCAGAGAGAAGCACATCGCCATCCGATGGTCATTATAGGTGGCAATGCTGGCATGCTTTAGCTGTGCCGGTGGCGTGATTCTCAGATAATCTTCGCCTTCTTCTACCTCGGCACCAACTTTTCTTAGCTCTGTTGCCATCGCTGCCAGCCGATCGGTTTCTTTAACCCGCCAGTTATAAACATTGCGGATCACCGTCGGCCCTTTGGCAAACAGCGCCGTGGTGGCAATGGTCATCGCAGCATCCGGAATGGCGTTATAATCACGGTCAATACCAGTTAGCTGGTTACGGGTAACGGCGATATAGTCACTGGCCCATTCCACTGTGGCGCCCATAGCTTCCAGCGCATCGGCAAAGTGAATATCGCCCTGCACCGCTTCTTTACCAATGCCGGTGACTTTAATGGTACCGCCTTTAATCGCTGCGGCGGCCAAAAAGTAAGACGCCGATGACGCATCTCCCTCAACCAGCCAGTAGCCCGGAGAGCGGTAACGCTGGTTACCCGTTACCAGGAAACGCTGATATTGCTGATTTTCAACCGTGACGCCAAAGCGTGCCATCAATGCCAGCGTGATATCAATATAGGGTTTAGAGACCAGCTCACCGTCAATCAGGATCTCGCTATCGCTGTTCAGCAGTGGTGCTACCATCAGCACAGCCGTTAAAAACTGGCTGGAGATACTGCCATTAATCCGCATCGTACCGGCGCTAAGGGGTTTGCCTTTGATCCGCAGTGGCGGAAAACCATCCTGCTCCAGATACTGAATATCGGCGTCAAGTTGGCGCAGTGCGTCGACCAGATGGCCGATCGGCCGCTCATACATCCGTGGCTCGCCAGTTAGCGTCACATCAACATTAGACGCAGCCAGGGCCGCGGTTAACGGTCGCATCGCGGTGCCGGCGTTACCTAAAAATAACGTCAGCGCATGCGGATGATGAAACAAACCACCCAGACCATGTACTTCGCATTCGGTACGACAAGCTGATAACTTATAACTGACGCCGAGCGTCGTTAAGGCGTTCAGCATATGCTTAACATCATCGCTGTCGAGCAAGTTGGTGATGCGGGTCGTGCCTTCGGCCAGTGCCGCTAACAGCAGAACCCGGTTAGAAATACTTTTCGAACCGGGTAAATGCACTTCACCGGCCACTTTGGCGATAGGTTGCAGGGTTAGGGTTTTCATCCGTGCACCCTCTCAAACTCCTGCATAAAACTGACCAGCGTTTGTACGCCCACCAACGGCATCGCATTATAAATACTGGCGCGCATACCGCCGACCATGCGGTGCCCCTTTAACGCCAGCAAACCATGTTGCTCGGCTTCGGTTACGAACAAATCGTTTAAGCGTTCATCGGCCAGGAAAAACGGCACATTCATCCAGGAACGATATGTCGTATCAACGTCGTTGCGGTAAAAATCACTTTGATCGATAAACTGATACAGCGTCTGGGCTTTTTGCTGATTTAACTTAGCCATGGCTGCCACACCGCCCTGAGCTTTTAACCATTTAAACACTAAACCAGCCAGATACCAGGCATAGGTCGGTGGCGTGTTAAACATGCTGTCATTTTCAGCGGCGAGGCGGTAATCCAGCACCGCCGGAATGGCGCTGTTGGGTGCAGGCAACAAATCTTCGCGTACTATGGCAACGGTCAGGCCTGAGGGGCCGATATTCTTTTGCGCGCCGGCATAAATCACGCCGTAGCGGCTGACATCCAGTGGCCGCGATAAAATGGTCGATGACAGATCTGCAACTAACGGCACTGTGGTTTGCGGTAAGGTCGAAAACTCGAGGCCATCGACGGTTTCGTTCGGGCAAAAGTGCGCATAGGCCGCACCTGAGTTAATCTGCCAATCTGCTGGGCTTAGCAAACTGCGGTTGCCATCGGCGTTCTTAACGCGGATATCCTGCGCTCTAACTTGACCAAACTTAGTCCCTTCTTCGACCGCTGCGGATGACCAGGCACCCGAGACAAAATAGTCGGCACTTTGACCGCTCTTTAACAAATTAAGCGGCACGGCAGAAAACTGGCCACGGCCACCACCGTGCATAAACAAGACCTTGTAGTTGGCGGGGATCGCCAGTAAATCGCGCAGGTCTTGTTCCGCTTCAGCGGCGACTTTAATAAAAGGCTTACTGCGATGGCTCAGCTCCATTACCGAGCAGCCCTGGCCTTGCCAGTTCACAAATTCCTGCTGGGCTTGCGCCATTACTTCAACAGGCAGCATCGCCGGGCCAGCGCAAAAATTATAGGTTGTCATGGTTAGCTCTCACTTTCGTTGCGTAATTTAAAACTGGCCTTAGTTGTTCTTTCTTGTTCTGCCTAAAAGAAAACGAGCGCCAAAGCGCCCGTTTTCTAAACAGTATTATTCTTCTTCGCCGGCGTCATCCTGCGCCAGTTGGCTGTCCTGCACCTCCGGCGTACGGACTACAGCTTCGGCATCAGCCAGCGCTGTGACCTGCTCTTCCTGAATTTCAGCAATTCGCTCCACACCCGAGACTTTTTCGCCTTCCTGGGTACGGATCAGGATCACGCCCTGGGTGTTGCGACCCACTTCTGATACTTCACGTACCCGGGTGCGTACTAGCGTACCTTTGTCTGAAATCATCATGATCTCGTCACTTTCTGCGACCTGCACCGCACCGACCACCAGGCCGTTACGCTCAGAAACCTTGATCGAGACCACACCCTGGGTAGCGCGGCTCTTGGTCGGATATTCGGTCAGCGCAGTACGTTTCCCATAGCCGTTTTCGGTTACAGTCAGAATAGCGCCTTCGCCCTGAGGAATAATCAGTGACACCACGCTGCCGCCCTCGCGTAAGCGGATACCGCGTACACCGGTGGCGCCACGACCCATTGGCCGTACTTCGTCTTCGGCAAAGCGAACAACCTTGCCATCATCCGAGAACAACATAATCTCATTGCTGCCATCGGTAATACCAACGTCAATAAGCTTATCGCCTTCATTCAGATTCACCGCAATAATACCGTTGCTGCGAGGCCGCGAGTATTCGGTCAAGGCGGTTTTCTTCACGGTACCGTTGGCGGTGGCCATAAAGACGTACTTACCTTCCTCATATTCGCGTACCGGCAGGATGGCGTTAATGCGCTCGCCCTCTTCCAATGGCAGAATATTGACGATAGGTTTGCCACGTGCGGTGCGGCTGGCCAGCGGTAACTGATACACCTTCAGCCAGTATAAACGGCCGCGGTTCGAGAAACACAGAATGGTATCGTGGGTGCTGGCAACCAGCAGCTTATCGACGAAATCTTCATCTTTTACGGTAGTCGCGGCTTTACCACGGCCACCACGGCGCTGCGCTTCATAATCAGACAGCGGCTGATATTTGGCATAACCCAGGTGCGATAAGGTTACCACCACATCTTCTTCGGTTATCAAATCTTCTAAGTTGATATCCAGCATATTGTCCTGGATTTCGGTGCGCCGGGCATCGCCGTATTGGGCTTTGGCCGCAGCCAGCTCTTCGCAGATCACTTCCATTAGCCGCTCCGGGCTTGACAGGATGTGCAGCAACTCAGCAATCAGGTCCAGCAGCTCTTTATACTCGGCCAGGATCTTTTCATGTTCGAGGCCAGTTAATTTGTGCAGACGTAAGTCGAGGATGGCCTGGGCTTGTTGTTCCGTCAGGAAGTACTGGCCGTCGCGAATGCCAAAATGTGCTTCCAGCCATTCCGGACGCGCTGCGTCCTGACCGGCACGTTCCAGCATGGCGCTGACGCCACCCAGCTCCCAGCCGCGCTCAACTAAGCCGGCTTTGGCGTCTGCCGGGCTGGCTGAGGTTTTAATTAGTTCGATAATGGCATCGATATTGGCCAGCGCAACAGCTAAACCCTCTAAGATATGGGCGCGTTCGCGGGCTTTACGCAGGTCAAATACCGTACGGCGGGTCACCACTTCGCGCCGATGCAGAATAAAGTATTCCAGCATCGCTTTCAGGCCGAGCAGCTTCGGCTGACCATCGGCCAGCGCCACCATATTGATACCAAATACCGTTTGCATCTGGGTATTGGCATATAACTGGTTCAGCATCACGTCTGAGGATTCGCCGCGTTTTAGCTCAATTACAATCCGCATGCCGTCTTTATCAGACTCATCACGTAACGCTGAGATACCTTCAATGCGTTTTTCTTTTACCAGCTCGGCAATTTTTTCAATCAGCCGCGCTTTATTTACCTGGTACGGAATTTCATTAACGATAATGGCTTCGCGACCGGTTTTTTCGTCGGTTTCCAACGTGGTTTTGGCGCGGATATACACCTTGCCACGGCCGGTGCGGTAGGCTTCTTCAATACCCTTACGACCATTGATAATGGCTGCAGTCGGGAAATCCGGGCCCGGAATATGTTGCATCAGTTCATGCAGTTCGATATCCGGATTGGCAATTAACGCCAGACAACCATCAATAATTTCATTCAGGTTATGCGGCGGAATATTCGTCGCCATACCTACGGCAATACCGGATGAGCCGTTAATCAGCAGGTTCGGTACCTTGGTCGGTAATACAGCAGGAATTTGCTCTGTGCCGTCATAGTTGGGCACAAAATCAACGGTTTCTTTGTCCAGATCGGCTAACAGCTCATGGGCAATGCGGGCCATTCTGACTTCGGTGTAACGCATGGCAGCGGCAGAGTCGCCGTCAATCGAACCAAAGTTACCCTGACCGTCCACCAGCATATACCGCAGCGAAAATGGCTGAGCCATCCGCACGATAGTATCGTATACCGCACTGTCACCATGAGGGTGGTATTTACCGATAACGTCACCGACGACACGGGCGGATTTTTTGTAGGCCTTGTTCCAGTCGTTACCCAGTTCCTTCATGGCAAACAACACGCGGCGGTGCACTGGCTTCAGACCATCCCTGACATCGGGTAAGGCCCGGCCAACGATTACGCTCATGGCATAATCGAGGTAGGAATTTTTTAATTCCTCTTCGATATTTATTGGAACTATTTCTCTGGCCAGATCTGTCATAAAACGTTATTTTCCCTTAAATCAGATAGATAACTCGCTTTTCTTGCCTTTGTTTAGCGCGAGACAACGCCGGATTCTATCACAGAAATATTACCTTGCCATGCCTGTTTGCACCGCCTGCTCGAATTGCCGCCGTTGCCAGCACCGGCTAAGGCTTTATAATGCGCGAAAACAATCAGGTAGTGACTATGAACAGCCCCGATAACTTCGATAAAAACAGTAACGTCGATCAGAATGAAATCAGTAAGTTTAATGAGATTGCTGCCCGTTGGTGGGATCCGGAAGGTGAGTTTAAACCACTACATTTATTAAATCCGACCCGCTTAGGTTATATCAGTGATCAACTCGGTGGTCTGTTTGGCCGCAACACTCTCGACGTCGGCTGTGGCGGTGGCATCCTGGCCGAGAGTATGGCGCGCGCCGGCGCAAAGGTAACTGGTATTGATATGGCGCCGGATGGCCTCAATGTCGCCCGCCTGCATGCCTTGGAAGCCGGAGCGAATATTGATTATCAGCAAAGCACTGCGGAAGATTTTGCGCAGCGCCACGCCGGCGAATTTGAACTGGTGACCTGTATGGAAATGCTGGAACATGTGCCGGATCCGGCATCGGTGGTGCGCGCCTGCGCCGAACTGGCCGCACCCGGTGCTACTCTGGTGTTCTCGACCATTAACAAAACCGCCAAGGCGTACCTGTTTGCCATAGTCGGCGCTGAGTATCTGTTAAAGCTGGTGCCGCGCGGTACCCATCAGTTTGATAAGTTTATCCGCCCCTCAGTACTGATGCGCTATATCGAAGACGCCGGTTTGGAATTAGTGGATGCCACTGGCCTGCATTTTAACCCGCTCAATAACAGCTTTAAGCTTGGTGCCGGTTTGGACGTAAACTACTTTGTGGTGGCGCGTAAACCAGTCTGATGGTTAAGCAGCTGGGTGCCGTAATACGCCCTGGCTGCTAAATAACCGCTTAAACTAAAAATGACGCTTTATAGAACAAATAAATCCAAGCAAAAAAATCTATAAAAAAGCTTGCCTCTGACCGGTGCATCCGGGCACACTGAGCTCAAGGTTAGTGGCTGCTAACCGGCAAAAAAACTGCACAAAAAAGCCGCTTTTTCCTCGCTTGCAAATTCCAACAATACACACTATCTTGTGATCGTCTTTTGAAATACACCCATATGTTGTGTAAATCGTCAGCAACCCGGGTGTATTGATAGCCGTGCGCTAAACCCGATTCATTTATTATTAAAAGAAATGGAATACTTCAGCGATGACTCAAACTCTTTTTGTGACTAAGCGCGATGGTCGGCGCGAACCTCTGGATTTAGATAAAATTCACCGCGTCATTGACTGGGCGGCCGAGGGGTTAAAAAACGTGTCGGTGTCGCAGGTGGAACTGAAATCCCATATTCAGTTCTACGATGGCATCAAGTCGTCCGATATTCATGAAACCATTATCAAGGCCGCTGCCGACCTGATCTCAAAAGAGACCCCGGATTACCAGTATATGGCGGCCCGGCTGGCAGTATTCCATTTACGCAAAAAAGCCTATGGTCAATTCGAACCACCCCACCTGTACGATCAGGTTGTGAAGATGGTCGAAGCCAAGCGCTACGATATGCATATCCTGACCGACTACAGCCGCGAAGAGCTGGATATTCTGAATAGCTATATCGACCATAGCCGCGATCTGAATTTCAGTTATGCTGCGGTCAAACAGCTTGAAGGTAAATATCTGGTACAAAACCGGGTAACCGGTGAGATTTATGAAAGCGCCCAGTTCCTCTATATGCTGGTTGCCGCCTGTTTATTTGCCAATTACCCGAAGGGCACGCGGTTGGACTATGTACGCCGCTTCTATGATGCGACGTCGCTGTTTAAGATTTCACTGCCGACACCTATTATGTCGGGCGTGCGTACCCCGACCCGTCAGTTCAGCTCCTGCGTACTGATTGAGTGCGGTGATAGCCTGGATTCTATCAATGCCACCTCCAGTGCCATTGTAAAATACGTCTCGCAGCGCGCCGGTATTGGTATTAACGCTGGCCGTATTCGTGCTCTGGGTAGCCCAATCCGTAATGGCGAAGCCTTCCATACTGGTTGTATCCCGTTTTATAAGCATTTCCAGACCGCAGTAAAAAGCTGCTCGCAAGGCGGTGTGCGTGGTGGTGCCGCCACCCTGTTCTACCCCTTATGGCATCTGGAAGTGGAATCGCTGCTGGTACTGAAAAATAACCGTGGTGTCGAAGAGAACCGGGTACGGCATCTGGACTATGGCGTGCAGTTTAACCGCCTGATGTATCAGCGCCTGATTAAAGATGACTATATCACCTTATTCAGCCCGTCTGATGTGCCGGGGCTGTATGATGCTTTCTTTGAAGATCAGGAAAAGTTTGAAGCCTTATATGTTAAGTATGAAGCTGACAGCAAGATCCGTAAAAAGCGCATTAAGGCAGTCGAACTCTTTACCTTATTTATGCAGGAGCGCGCCAGTACCGGCCGCATTTACCTGCAAAACGTCGATCACTGCAATACGCACAGCCCGTTTAACCCGGCGCTGGCACCGGTACGGCAAAGCAACCTGTGTCTGGAAATTGCGCTGCCGACCAAGCCGCTGGAGCATGTTAACGATCCAAACGGTGAGATCGCGCTCTGTACACTGTCAGCCTTTAACCTCGGCGCCATTGAACAGCTGGACGAGTTTGAACCGCTGGCGGATTTAGCGGTGCGGGCACTGGATAGTCTGCTGGATTATCAGGACTACCCTATTCCGGCCGCACAATCCGGCTCCATGGCGCGCCGTACCCTGGGCATTGGTGTCATTAACTATGCCTACTACCTGGCGAAAAATGGCGTGAAATACTCGGACGGCTCGGCCAATGCCCTGACCCACCGCACCTTCGAAGCAATGCAGTATTATCTGCTCAAAGCCTCGGTGAAACTGGCGCAGGAGCAAGGCCCTTGTCCGAAGTTTAACGAGACCACTTATGCGCAGGGTATTCTGCCGATTGATACCTATAAAAAGGATCTGGATAAGGTTTGTGCTGAAGCCTTACAACTGGATTGGGAGCAGCTGCGTAAAGATATTCAGCAGTATGGCCTGCGTAACTCAACGTTGTCGGCCCTGATGCCATCTGAGACCTCATCGCAGATCTCGAATGCGACTAATGGTATCGAGCCGCCGCGTGGCCATATCAGCGTCAAGGCCAGTAAAGACGGTATCTTAAAGCAGGTTGTGCCAGAGTATGAGCGCTTAAAAGATCAGTACGAGCTGCTGTGGGATATTCCATCCAATGATGGTTATCTGACGCTGGTGGCCATTATGCAGAAATTTATCGACCAGACCATTTCGGCTAACACCAACTATGATCCGGCCAAGTTCGAAGGCGGTAAAGTACCGATGAAGATCCTGCTGAAAGATCTGCTTACCGCTTATAAGCTGGGTGTGAAGACAATGTATTATCACAACACCCGTGATGGTGCTTCAGATATCCAGGATGATATCAAGCCCGCAGCAGAAGACGACGGCTGCGCCGGTGGCGCCTGTAAGATCTAATGCAGTGAAGAGCGGCCCGGCCGCTCTTTTTTAGTAAGTTTTTGTCAGATTCTCAGGATTAAAATCAGCATGGCGTACACCACCTTTAACCGCAATATCAATGACCAGCTCAAGGAACCGATGTTCTTTGGTAATGCCGTAAACGTTTCCCGTTATGACCAGCAAAAGTATCCGATTTTTGAAAAGCTGATCGAAAAGCAGCTGAGCTTTTTCTGGCGGCCGGAAGAAATTGACGTCAGTAAAGATCGGATTGATTTCCAGCAATTACCTGAGCATGAAAAACATATCTTTATCAGCAATCTGAAATACCAGACGCTGCTGGACTCGGTACAGGGCCGCTCGCCTAACGTCGCACTGTTGCCAATAGTGTCTATTCCGGAGCTGGAAACCTGGATTGAAACCTGGGCCTTTAGTGAAACCATTCACAGCCGCAGCTATACCCATATTATTCGTAATATCAGTGCCGAGCCGCATAAGATCTTCGACGATATTATGCTGAACGAGCGGATTTTAGAGCGGGCAGTTGATGTGACCCGTTACTATGACGATCTGATTGATGGCATTAATCTGTATCAGCGCTGTGGTGAAGGCACTCACCAAATTAACGGCAACACTGAGCAGATCACCTTGCGTGATCTGAAAAAGCGGCTTTACCTGTGCTTGATGTCGGTAAACGTGTTAGAAGCGATCCGCTTTTATGTCAGCTTTGCCTGCAGTTTTGCTTTTGCCGAACGAGAGCTGATGGAAGGGAATGCCAAAATTATCCGGCTGATTGCCCGCGATGAAGCGCTGCACCTCACCGGCACTCAGCATATGCTGAATATTCTGGCCAGCGGTGATGATGATCCGGAAATGGCGCAGATTGCCAAAGAGTGCGAAGAGGAATCTTACGCCATCTTTATGCGCGCGGCGGAGCAGGAAAAGGACTGGGCAGCCTATCTGTTTAAAGATGGTTCGATGATTGGCTTGAACAAAGATATTCTGTGTCAGTATGTCGAGTTTATTACCAATAGTCGAATGCAGGCTGTCGGCTTAAAGCCACGCTTTGCTACCACCCAAAACCCCATTCCGTGGATCAATACCTGGCTGGTATCTGACAATGTGCAAGTGGCACCGCAGGAATCGGAGATCAGCTCCTATTTGGTAGGTCAGATTGATAACGAAGTCGATACCGCCGACTTTGGTGATTTTGATCTGTAACGCCGATGCCGCAGGTCCGCATTAATGGCGAGGTCGTCGTCAACTTCGATGGCTCCTCGCCTAACCTGCTACAGTTTCTGGAGCAACAACAGCAGGCCGTTAACTACCAGTGCCGCGAGGGTTTTTGCGGCGCCTGTCGCTGTAAACTGTTAAGCGGACAAGTTAGCTACCTGCAAGAGCCGCTGGCCTTTGTCCGCCGTGGCGAATTCTTGCCATGTTGCAGTATTCCACAGACCGATATCGAGCTGGAAATTCCGAAATAAATGGTATTTTTGCTTAAGTTAAAGCAAAATTAGCGCCGGATTTTGGCTGCTTTAGACGGTTGTTGATGAAAGCTCTTGTTCTGTCGTTGATGTTAACGCTACCGCTGCCGGCACTCGCCAACAGCGATTATCAGTCTTTATTTGCTCAGGCGCGTTATACCGAGTTATTACAACGTATGGAGCAAGATCCGGCTGCCCGGCGCGATCCGCAGCTGATGCTGCTGATGGTACGCTCGCTGATCCAGCAACAGTTCCGCGAAGAAGCCAATACGCTGTTAAATCAATTGATTGAAGAATTTCCAGAGCACAGCGCCCTGCTGACGCAGGCGGCACTGAACAAAATCGCGTTGGCGAATAGTGGCAATATCTTTAACGCCCGTAAAAGAGCAACCGATGGTCTTGAGCTGCTGCAAAAAGCCATCAGCCTGGATCCGGAAAACTATCTGGCACAGCAAGCGCTGATTAACTTTTATCAGGTCGCTCCTGCCACTGCCGGTGGTAGCAAGCCTTTAGCAGCTGAACTTGCCGAGCAGTTATTTGCGAAAAATCCGGTGCAGGGCACCCTTGCCCGGGCTGGTATTGCTGTGGCTGAGGGCCGGTTGAGTGATGCGCAAGCGCTGCTTGATGCCCAGTTACTGCAGACACCGGATAACACTGAACTCTTGCTACGCAAAGGTGCCGTCTTAACCCAGCAAAGCGCCTTTCTGGTAGCACAACAAACCTATTTACAGCTGTTGCCATTGCTTAGCGATCCGGTAAGCCAGCAGAATGTACATTTCCAGTTGGGGCGGCTGGCCGTGTTTACCGAGCGCTACCAGCTGGAGGGGATCCATGCGCTGGAAAGCTATCTGTCATTCTATGATAATAGCCAGCAACCCCGTCTGCCGCGCGCCCGATTACGTTTAGCGCAGTTATACCTCGCTCAGGGTGATATTGTGCGTGCCAGAGCGCTGTATCAGCAAATTGCCAGGGTGGTGCTGGATGAAGCCGACTTTATCGAAGCCAGAGCGCAGTTAGCCGCGCAGCTGGAACAGCGTTAATCCTCAGAAATAGGCCGCAGGGCGTGCCGCAGCCAAAACTGCGGCAATTGAGCATCTTACTTGCGGATCCCTTCGACACTCAGCTCCAGATAGACAGTTGCCGCGGCCGGGCCCAAGTCATAGTTGATGCCGAAGTCTTTTAATGCAAAGGCGGTGGTGCCGGCAAAACCTGCCCGATAACCGCCCCAGGGATCCTGACCTTCACCAATTTTCTCGGCAGCAATCACGATATCTTTGGTTACACCATTTAACGTGAACTTGCCATGCAGCTCAAAGTTATCACCGGTGGTGGGAACGACCTTGGTGCTAACAAAGCTGGACTGCGGGAATTTTTCAACGTTTAGAAAATCAGCGCTGCGTAAATGTTGATCGCGCTCAGTATGGTTTGAATCAATACTGGTGGTATCGATAGTGACATTGATTTTCGATGCGGCCAGATTATTGCTGTCATAGCTAAAGTCGCCGCTAAAGTCATTAAAGCGGCCATATAGCCAGCTATAACCTAAGTGGCTAATTTTAAACTGGATAAAGGCATGAGCGCCTTCAGTGTCAATCACATAGTCAGCGGCTTGTGCCGGCAATGCCATTAATGCAGCTAAAGATGATGCTAACAGTAATTTTTTCATCAGGCTCCTCCGGGAGATAGTCATTACGAAACGCTATCCAGCTTACCTGAAAGAACCCGAAAGAAAATTGCATTAAAACGCAGGTAATGTTCGATTAATTAGATTTATTGCAGCTTTATGCAGCAGCATTGGCGAGAAGATGTTGCTTTAGCGCTAACAAGCTGGTCAGACCGGTACCGGAGTGCTGTGGATAAGTTCAGACTGGTACCGGAGTGCTGTGGATAACGGCTGTTTCGCTTAGGATTCGAATTTGCCGTCGCGAATATGTTTTTCGCCGCGCGCTTGCGCCAGTTGTACCTGCTTTTGCCGCTCGGCGAAGGCTGCTTTTTGCTCGTCCGTGGTTTTGTCGTGACAATGCGGGCAGCTTAAGCCTTTGACATAGTGCTCAGACGCCAGATCGGCAGCCGATAACGGCATCCGGCAGGCATAGCACTGGTCATAACTGCCCTGCTCCAATCCATGCTTTACCGCCACGCGCTGGTCAAACACAAAGCATTCGCCATGCCATTTGCTGTTTTCTTCCGGCATCTCTTCCAGATACTTCAGGATACCGCCATCCAGATGGTACACCTCTTCAAAGCCCTGGGTTTTTAAAAAGGCAGTCGATTTTTCGCAGCGGATACCACCGGTACAGAACATCGCCACTTTTTTATGTTTGGTTTTATCCAGATTCTCGGCGGCCCACTGTGGGAACTCTCGAAAACTGGTGGTGTTGGGGTTAATCGCGCCCTCGAAAGTGCCGATCGCCACTTCATAGTCGTTACGGGTGTCGATCAGAATAGTGTCAGGATCGCTAATCAGCTTATTCCACTCTTCACCTTTAACATAGGTGCCAACGATATGCTTTGGATCCAGGCCTTCGACACCCATAGTCACGATTTCTCGTTTCAGTTTAACCTTGGTGCGATAAAACGCCTGCTCCGCGGCGAAAGATTCTTTGTAACTCATCCCCACAAAGCGCCCATCGGCCTCAAGCCAGGCTTTTACCGCATCAACCCCTTCGCGCGGGCCAGAAATAGTGCCATTAATCCCTTCCGCGGCTAACAGCAAGGTGCCTTTCACCTTATGCATCACCATATGGTTATACAACGGCTCGCGCAGAGCTTCATAATCCGGTAAATCAACAAACTTATATAAGGCAGCTACAACAAACATCTTTTATCCTCTTGCCAGGCTGGATCGCAAATCCAGTGCAATTAATGGTTAGCGCCACAAGGGCGGCGCGCATTATAACGACATCCGGCCTGCTGTCCAACCGCTGTTTTCGTGCTGCCAGCTTGTTAAGCCGGTAAAAAGGTACTGAGTAATAAATGGCCAGCCAGCAGTAACAGTACGATACCCATTAACCGATCAAACCAATAACCTTTCGCCAGCAACAAGCGCCGCACCGCTGGTCGGGTTAGCAAAACGGATAACAAACAGAACCAGAGCGCGGTAGCAACGGCCATATAGAGGCCATAGATCACTTTATAACTGAGCGGCGTGCTGGCTGAAATGACGACCGCGAACAGCGACAAAAAGAATAAGGTTGCTTTAACATTCAAACCATTGGTAATAAAGCCGGCTAAAAACGCGGCGCGCCGGGCCGGCACATCAGGCATCGCCTCTTCTTCACCTGCTATGCCAACCGGCGGCCGGGCCCGAATCGCGCCCTGCCCCAGATAAATCAGGTAACCGGCTGCCACCACCGTTAGCGCCTGAAATAACCAGGGTGTGGTTTTTATCAATAAGCCAATACCAACCAGCGAATAGGTAATATGCAACAGGATAGCGGTACCAATACCCAGACTAGCCCAAATGGCGGTTTGCCGGCCGTAGCGCACGGCATAACGCAGGATAATCGCAAAATCGGGTCCTGGACTGGCTACCGCTAATAAATGTGCGGTGGCAATTAACAAAAACTCTGGCCAAAATGCTGGCATACTGCTTAATCCTTATTTTTATAAGTTCTAGCTTTGTGACGCCTAACTTAAAAAGCGGTCAGCAAACTGGGCCCACTGATAATAGGCATATTGTGCCAACCGGCGGCCGCGGGTAAACGGAAAGGGCTGCAGCGGGCTTTGATACAGCGGCAATGGCGGTAAGGTTTCGCCCATCAGCTTTTCGGCCAGGCGTTGTCCGGCCAGTAAGCTATAAGATACGCCACTGCCACAATAGCCGGCAGCATAATAAATTCCCTCGGAAGTTTGAGCAATACGCGGCAGATCGTCGTAAGAGACGCCAACCCAACCCGCCCAGTGATACTGATAATCGATACCTTGCAGCGCCGGCAATGTTTGCCACAGTGCTTGGCGTAACTGCGCCGGATAATGCGGCTTGGCCAAATCAGCGCCACTGATCGCACTGCGACCACCAAATAAGATTCTATTATCCGGTAATAGCCGGTAGTAATATTTTAGGGCCCGGGTATCCATCGCCATAAAGCCGGGCGTCAGGCCACAGGCCGAAAGCTCTGAGGCAGTCAGGGGCCGGGTCACAATTATGCTACTTAGCACCGGCAGGCAGCCCCGGTTAAGCTCAGGCAGAATATGTTTAGGTGTATAGGCATTAGTGGCCAGCACCAATTTGTCACAGTGCAGTGAACCGGCACTGGTAGTCAGTTGATAGCCAGCACCAGTGTGGTTAATCGCCTGCAGTGAGGTATTAGCAAATAACTTTACCCCGCTGCGCTCAGCTAAACCTGCCAGCCCCTGCAGCAATAAAAACGGATTAATACCATAACAATCCGGTAGTCGTAAGGCGCCAAAGGCGCCCGGACTATTAATACAAGCTTGCAGAGCTGATTGATCCAGAAAACTGACCCCATAAGCAAAATCCCGCTGTAAGCGCTCAGCTTGTTGCTGCAGTAACTGCGCCTGTTTCACGGTATGGGCAATTTTCAGATACCCCGGTGTTTGCGCCTGACAATCGATATTACCGGCAACGACCAAGTCTTTTAACCGCTGCAAGGCTAAGCCATATTCCTGGTGAAATAGCCGGGCCTGCTCCAAGCCAAACCGGGCATTAAGCTGGCTGAGGCCCAATCGACCGGTACCGCGCAGTACAAAACCGGCGTTACGGCTGCTGCAGCCCCAACCTGGTTGATTCGCCTCCAGCAACACCACCTGCCGCTGATAGCGTTGACTCAGCTCGTAAGCACAGCTAAGGCCGGTATAACCGGCTCCTACCACCACGATCTCAGCCTGCTTTGGCAGTGCTGAGGCCTGAGGCTGACTTGCTAGCGAAGTATCTGCGGTCCAGTAAGAATCGACATAGTGGTTACCGCTATCTAAAGACGTTGCGATATAAGGATCGTAAAAAGCGGGCATTAAAACTCCAGTACCATCTCGGCCGCACTGCAGTAACAGAGCGCACCACAACGCGGGCAAAGATAACCTGCTGCGGACAGATGCTGCCAGCGGTTAGGGTGGACTTTTAATAAGCGTCCACCGGCTTTACTAAAATAGCGTACGGCACTGTTATGCGGGCTTTCGCGCCATAAATGCGCCAGGCCGGCTTTCGCATCCTGCTGTTTGAGTGCAGCAATTGCCTGCTGCAACAACTGTTGACCAATACCCAGCCCCTGCCAAGCCGGATGTACTGCCACAGATTTAAAATAAGCCAGCTTTGTGGCGTCTACCGGCCACAGAGCTGGCGAACACCACTCATCTTGTCGCCAGTTACCGGCGCTAAAACTGAGCCGGTATCCGACTAGCTGCTCGTCAGCAAGCGCAATAAAGTTGGCATTAACGCCGGCGCTTTGCCCCAGACTCTGCCACTCCCTCAGCGTAGCGCTATCCAAATAGCCCGGACCATGCACCAAGGTTGCGAGCTCGACCACTGACTGAGCTGCGATGTCAGTTAAGGGTATAATCCGGATTTCCGCTTTACCTACAGTCTTGAATGTATGCAAAGGCTGTTCCTCTTTAAGGTTTTGCTGTTTAAAAATCCTGCAGTTGCGCCAAAATGCAGCTTAAATAAGATAGACAGCGGCACAATATTAAAATATGTTTAAAAAGACGCCATTAAAAATAACAGCGTAGCGTCCGCAACTTTTGTCAATTATCCAGGAACTAATCATGACCAATAAAGCTAACCAATATAGCCCGGTCTGCCGGGCAGTAAAATACGCGTTAGCCTCCGGGCTGGCATTGGGACTCTACTCTACCAGTGCTCTGGCTCAGGAAGCAGCAGCTGAAGAACAAAAAGTCGAAAAAATTGCCGTGGTCGGTACCCGCGCTGCACCGCGATCGATTGCCGATTCACCGGTACCGGTTGATATTATCGGCGGTGATGAACTGATGAAAAGTGGTAGCAGCGATATGCTGAATATGCTGACCACCACTATTCCTTCGTTAAACGTGCAAACCACACCGATCAGTGATGCAGCCACCCTGATCCGCCCGGTCAACCTGCGCGGACTATCATCAGACAGTACCTTGGTGTTATTAAATGGCAAACGTCGCCACCGGGCTTCGGTTATCACCTTTTTAGGCGGCGGCCTGAATGATGGCGCTCAGGGGCCGGATATTTCGGTGATCCCGGGTATTGCCTTAAAACAAGTCGAAGTGCTGCGAGACGGTGCCGCTGCCCAGTACGGCTCCGATGCAATCGCAGGTGTGATTAACTTTGTACTAAAAGATAACGCTGATGGCGGTTCTATTGAGGTAAAGCAAGGTGAGTTTTTTGCCGGCGATGGTACCTCGACGGAAATCGCAGCCAACGTAGGCATGCCACTGACCGATAATGGTTTCTTTAACGTCAGTATGCAGTACAAGAACGTTGACCCTACCAGTAGAAGCGTCCAGCGTGCTGATGCCGCCGCGCTGGCAGCTCAGGGCAACCCCTTTATTGCCCCTATTACCCAGGTTTGGGGCTCGCCGAAGATCAAAGATGATATTACGCTGTTTGCCAACGCCGGCCTGGATCTGGGTAATGATCGTGAAGCCTATATCTTTGGTAACTACTCTGAGCGTGATGTGACCGGTGGTTTCTATTACCGTAATCCGCACACCCGCGGTGGCGTATTCTCAAATGACGGTGGTCAAACACTGGAAGTGATTGATACTACCGGCGCAGGTAATTGTAGCAATGTCTCGCTATTTGATGGCACACGCAAACTGAACCACAATGAAATTACCGCCCGGGTCAATGCGCTACCGGCAAACTGCTTTACCTTCTTCTCAATGTTCCCAGGCGGCTTTACCCCGAATTTTGGCGGTAATATTACCGATACCTCGCTAACCGCAGGGACTAAGGGCGAATTTAAATCCGGTTTTGCACAGGGCGTGTTCTATGACTTTTCGGCCTCAGTCGGTCGTAACGAATCCGCTTTCAATATTATCAATACCGTTAATGCTTCCTTGGGGCCAAATACGCCAACAGACTTTGAAGCGGGTAAATATATTCAGTTAGAGAAGAACTTTACTGCCGACTTTATTAAGTACGTCAATATGGGCTTACATAATGATGTCGCGGTAGCCGGTGGTTTACAGTGGACTGAAGAGACCTTTGAAATTGTTGCCGGCGAAGTCGCCTCTTGGGAAATCGGCCCTTATGTCAGCCAATTAACCAACGGCTCTAACGGTTTCCCGGGCTTTCAACCAGACGATGCCGACGTGAACACTCGTCGTAACTATGCGGCCTATGTTGATGTCGAAGCCGAGTTTACGGACAACCTGTTGATGGCCGCCGCGCTGCGTTTTGAAGATTACGATAGTTTTGGCACTACCACTAACTACAAGATCACCGGCCAGTATCGCTTAAATGATGACTGGGCATTGCGCGGCTCGCACAGCACTGGCTTCCGGGCACCAACTGTTGGTCAGGCTAACGTGCGTAACGTTCGTACCGCAATCTTTGAAGGTGAGCTGCAAGATGTTGCCCTGCTGCCTCCTACGCATCCGGTATCGCTGTTAAAAGGTGGTAAAGAGCTGACACCGGAAGAATCGCGCAGCTATACCCTGGGTCTGGTATACAGTGGCAGTGGTTTCTTCTTTACCGCTGACTGGTTCCGGATTGAAGTCGATGATCGGATCAGCCAGTCTACTGAGTTTGATGTTAGCCAAACTGACCGTGACGTGTTGCGCGCGGCTGGAGTACGTGGTGTGGAATCACTGTCGAAGGTGACGTTCCTGACCAACGACTTTGACACCGTGACTACAGGTTTAGATCTGGTTGCCAACTACAGCACCAGTATTCTGAATGGCCGTAGTACCTTTAGTCTGGCCTATAACTGGACCGATACCGAGGTTAAACGCTTTACTGAGGTTACCGGTGATTTCAAAGTGTCACGCTTGGAGAAGGATTTACCGGATCACCGGGCAACCCTGACCTGGAATCAGCAGTGGCAGGATATCGACATGTTTGTGCGCTCTAACTACTACGGCAGTTTCCAGGGTGTGCATGCTGATGATCCAGACTTAACCGGTAAGGGCTCATCCAAAGTGACCTTTGATGTCGAGCTGGCCTATCACTGGAATGATAGCTTCACCGTTGCCGTCGGTGCACAAAACCTGTTTGATACCAAACCAGAACGTTTACCGCAGTGGATGAGTGACATTCTGGGTGCCAAGTACTTTGAAACTTCGCCAATGGGTATTAACGGCGGTTATTACTACCTGAAAGGCGTTTATCGCTTCTAAGCTGGCTCACAGCAGCAAAACACCCGGCAACTGCCGGGTGTTTTTTTAGCGATACTCGCTACACCAAGGCTCGCAACAGCGCCTGCAGCGGATGGCGCGGCTTATCACCGACTAGCCGTTTTACCTGGCTGCGACAGGAGAAACCGGTCACCAGGATCTGCTCATTACCGAGCTGGGTTACCGGCGCGCGCCAACTGAGTTCAAACAGCGCTTTGCTGTTTTCAAGTTGCTGCTTTTCATGGCCATAGGTACCAGCCATACCACAGCAGCCAACGCTAACAGGCTTTAATTCCAGCCCCATCTGGGCAAAGATCTGCTGCCAATGCTTTTCACTGGCAGGTAAGGCGGTTTTCTCAGTGCAATGCGCCAGTAACGAGAATTGCTGTGCCTGCGCCACCTTGGGCAAGCTTTGCTGTACTAACCATTCCTGCAATAGTAAGACCTGGAAATCCCCCCACTCTGTGCCAAGCGCTTTCACATACTCGTCGCGATAGACCAGCACCAATGACGCATCCAGACCTAACAATGGCAGCTGATACTGATTTAGCTGGTTAAAAAAGGCTGCCGCCGTGGCAGCGGTCGCCGCAAATTGCTTTAAAAAGCCTTTGACGTGCTCCGGCTTACCGTTTGGCAAAAATGGCAATAACAGCGGCTGATAACCCAGTTTTTCCAGTAACTGTAGCGCGTCTGCCACCAGTTCCGCTTCGTAAAAACTGGTAAAAGGATCCTGCACCAGCAGTACCGTGCGTTGCCGCTCCTCAGCCGTTAAGGTGTTTAGTTTATCAAACGAAAAGCTGTAACGTCCCTCCAACCGCTGCGCCAGCGTGGGTACCGATAACAGTGGCGTATCGACATAGCCAACGCCATGCTCCAGGCCTTTTTGCAGCCAGCGCTGCCCGAGGAAAAAATTCACCAGCTTAGGGGCTTTGGCCAGTAAGGGCGCGGTACGCTCAATATTGGCAACCACATAGTCTTTTGCCGGCCGTAAATAGCGACTGTGATAAAGCTGCAGGAAACGGGCGCGGAAGCTTGGCACATCAACCTTGATCGGACACTGGCCGGCACAGGCTTTACAGGCCAGACAGCCCTCCATTGCCTCCATCACCTCATGCGAAAAGTCCGCCTCGCCCTGGCGTTTGGCCAGCGTATTCTTTATTTTCTGCCAGATACTGCTGATGCTCTGGCCTTCACTTAACAAGCGCTGTTCCGTTTGCAGAATATCTTCGCCCGCCTGCTGTTGTAAGCGCAGCCACTCACGCATTAAACCGGCGCGGCCTTTCGGGCTATGGCGCCGATCTTTAGTGATCTTACTGGACGGACACATCGGCGAGCTTTCTTCATAGTTAAAGCACAGGCCATTGCCATTGCAGTTCAGACTGCTGTCAAAGCTCTCACGCACCGCAACCGGAATTTGCCGGTCAAACCAGGCACGCTTTTGACCGTCAACACTGACCAGCGCATCAGCGCTTTGGTAAGGCGTACAGATTTTTCCCGGATTGACACGGTTGCGCGGGTCAAAAGCCGCTTTGATTTTCCTAAGCTCAGTAAAGAGTTCCTCACCGAAAAACGCCGGGCCGTATTCACTGCGATAGCCCTTACCGTGCTCGCCCCACATCAAACCGCCATATTTGGCGGTTAACGCGACCACCTGATCGGAAATAGTCCGCAGCAAACGTTCTTGCTCTGGATCATACAAATCCAGCGCTGGCCGCACATGCAGCACCCCAGCATCAACATGACCAAACATGCCATAGTGCAACCCATGCGCATCTAACAGCGCACGAAACTCGAGGATAAAATCAGCCAGATTTTCCGGCGGCACCGCGGTATCTTCGGCAAAAGCCACCGGTTTATGATTGCCGGCGGTATTGCCCAGCAGCCCCACCGCCTTTTTACGCATGGTGTAGATCGCATTAATTGCTGCTGCATCATAGGTCAGCTGATAGCCAATGATACCGCCTTGCTGCTGTTCGATAGCCTCGTCCAAACGCGCAGTCAAAGCGGAAATTTTGTCGTGAATTTCCTGCTCAGACTCAGTGTTATACTCGACAATATTCAGGCCTTGCATCTCCTTGCCGGGCACATCAGTAATCAGATCTTTGACCTGATGCCAGACGATATCGCTACGTGCCAGGTTCAGCACCTTACTGTCGACGGTTTCCACCGAAGTGGCTGCCGCTGCGACCAGGAAAGGCGAGTTACGTAGCGCACTTTCAAAGCTGTCGTATTTAATATTGACCAGACACTTGTACTTCGCGATCGGCGTGATATTTAGCTTGGCCTCGGTAACAAAACCGAGCGAGCCTTCAGAGCCGGTAATAATCCGTGACAGATCGAACTCGGTCAGATCGGCGTTAAACACATGCTCTAAATCATAACCGGTTAAAAAACGGTTCAGACGTGGAAATTTATCTAAGATCAGCGCCCTTTTATTACGGCAGCTGTCCAGTACCTGGCGGTAGATGCGTCCGATGCTATTGGGTTGCTCGGCTCGGTGCTCAGCTTCAAACAGCGGCATCTTACGGGTATTCAGGACATTACCGTCAATCAGCACCGTTTTCAGGGCCAACACATGGTCACTGGTTTTACCATAGACCAGCGAGCCCTGACCTGAGGCATCGGTATTAATCATGCCGCCGATAGTGGCGCGGTTGGACGTGGACAGATCGGGGGCAAAGAAAAAGCCATAAGGCTTTAAAAAGGCATTCAGCTGATCTTTAATCACCCCGGCCTGCACCCGTACCCAGCGCTCTTCGACATTCAGCTCCAGAATTTGCCGCATATGGCGTGATAAATCGACCACGATATGCTCGGTCAGCGCCTGACCGTTAGTGCCGGTGCCGCCGCCACGTGGGCTGAATTTTAGATGGCTAAAGCTGGAGGTTTGCGCCAGTGACGTCATGATCACTAAGTCATCGGTGCTGCGCGGCAGTAACACGGCTTGTGGCAAGGCTTGATAAACACTGTTATCGGTAGCCACGGCCAGCCTGCTGCCATAGCTGGTTTCGATATCGCCGGTAAAGCCGGCATGTTGCAGGGCTTTGGTAAAGGCAACCACGCTGGCGTCCAATGCCAGCTCAGGATTCAGCTTCGCAATCATAATTCTGCCACTTCAGCTTAAACTGGCCGCAGTATAGCACTGCGTCAGGTTATGCCAAAGTGGGCTTAGAGCTTTATTCCTGCTTAATCCATATGGCCGAGTTTTGCCGCTTTGGTCGCCAGATAGCGATGTGAATGCGCTGTCGTTTTTACCCGGTGCTGTACCCGCTCCAGCACATTGACGCCGGCATCCTGCAGTGCTTTTAACTTGCGGGGGTTATTGGTCAGTAAGCGGATTTGTTTTACACCCAGTTGGGCAAACATGTCGGCGGCAATACCATACTCGCGTTGGTCTGGTAAAAAACCCAGAATCTCATTGGCTTCGACCGTATCCAGCCCCTTGTCCTGTTCAGCATAGGCGCGGATTTTATTGATCAGACCAATACCCCGACCTTCCTGGCGCAGATATAAAATCACGCCGCGACCGGTTTCGGCAATTTTCCGCATGGCGGCTTCCAGTTGCGGGCCACAATCACAGCGCAAGCTAAAGAGCGCATCACCGGTTAAACATTCAGAGTGCACGCGCGCTAATACCGGCTCATCGCTGCTAATATCACCGAGGGTCAGCGCGACATGTTCTTTACCATTTGCCGCTTCAAAGCCGTGTAAACGAAACTCGGCAAAAGGCGTCGGTAACAGGGTGGAAGTAACCAGTTTAATACTCATTTAAATTCTCAAATAAAACGCTGACAACACATTAGCGGAAATTGGGATCCCCAGTCCAGGAATCAAGTCTTAGCGGCAACGCTCAGCTAAAAAAGCTCCCTCGCAATAATTGTGATAGTATCACATTGCCAACAATAACGGTTAAGACTTTTGCCCGTCGGATCGGTTACAATCAGCAAGGTGCCGCTGGTGGCACTTTGTTGTTTTATGTTTGGCTATTTCGTTTTTAGCTATCCCGCTTTTCTCTATCGGATTAATTCGCATGCTAGGTTTTTTTGAACGCTTAACGCGCCCCTTTCCAGAACAACAACCCACGCAACCGCCACAGGGCCTGCTGGCCTTTTGCCGCCACTATACCAAAGGTATGGAGCTACCGCTGCTGGTGATGTCGATAAGTTCGGCACTGTTAGCGATCCTCGAAGTGTCGTTATTTAGCTTTATGGGCCAGTTGGTCGATTGGCTGGTAGCGAAAGAACCCGAAACATTCTTTAGTGAAGAGCGAGCTAACCTGATTTGGATGGCGTTAGTTACGCTGGTATTACTGCCGCTGTTAACACTGTTTCATTCCGCTCTGGTGCATCAAACCCTGCTCGGGAACTATCCAATGTCTATCCGCTGGCTGGCTCACCGTTATCTGCTAAGACAAAGTATCGGTTTTTATCAAAATGACTTTGCCGGCCGTATTGCAACCAAAGTCATGCAAACGTCGCTGGCGGTGCGCGAAACCGTAATGAAGCTGCTGGATGTGCTGGTGTATGTACTGGTGTATTTCTCTGCAATGCTGTTTTTTGTTGCCGATGCCGATTGGCGCCTGATGATCCCGATGCTGATCTGGCTAGTTTTTTATATTGGTTTACAACTGTATTTTGTACCGCGTTTAAAGCGGGTATCAACGGAACAGGCTGATGCGCGCTCAGAAATGACCGGCCGCATAGTCGATAGCTACACCAATATCAATACGATTAAGCTGTTCTCGCATACCCGGCGCGAAGAAGACTATGCCCGCGAGAGTATGGAGGTATTTTTAAAACCGGTATACCGGCAAATGCGGCTGGCTACCGGCTTAAGCGTGTCGGTACAAAGCCTGAACTATCTGCTGGTGTTTGCCGTCGCAGCCCTGGCGCTGTACTTATGGGCTGGCAGCGCCATCACCGTTGGCGCCATTGCCATTGCTGTTAGTCTGGCACTTCGGTTAAACGGCATGGCACAGTGGATTATGTGGGAAGTCAGTAGCCTGTTTGAAAATATCGGTACTGTCGCCGATGGCATCACTACCCTGTCGCAACCGGCCAGCGTGCTGGATAAGCCCAATGCCAGTGAGCTGGTAGTCAGTCAGGGCGAGATCCGCTTTGCTGCCGTCAGCTTTAACTACGGCAAGGCCCTGAACACCGCAAAATCGCCGGTGATCGATGGCTTGAACCTGACGATTAAACCGGGTGAGAAAATTGGTCTGGTTGGCCGCTCCGGCGCCGGGAAATCGACGCTGGTTAACCTGTTACTACGTTTTTATGATGTCCAAAGCGGTCAGATCCTGATTGATGGCCAGGATATCAGTCAGGTCAGTCAGGAAAGTCTGCGCCGGCAAATCGCGATGGTCACGCAGGACACCTCTTTGTTGCATCGCTCGGTACGTGACAACATCAGCTATGGTAAGCCGGATGCCAGTGAGCAGGAACTGCTGACAGCTGCAGAGCAAGCGGAAGCCTCACTGTTTATTGATGAGCTAACCGATCCTAAAGGCAATAGCGGACTGGACGCCCAGGTGGGTGAACGCGGCGTTAAGCTCTCTGGCGGCCAGCGGCAGCGTATTGCCATTGCCCGGGTGCTGCTGAAAAACGCCCCTATCCTGATCCTGGATGAAGCGACGTCTGCGCTGGACTCTGAAGTCGAGGCTGCGATCCAGGCCAGCCTGAATAAACTGATGACCAATAAAACGGTAATTGCTATTGCACACCGGCTGTCGACTATTGCCCAGATGGATCGCTTAATAGTGCTGGACCAGGGTAAGATCGTTGAGCAAGGTACGCATGCCGAACTGGTTGCCGCCGGCGGTATTTACGCCCAGCTTTGGGCGCATCAAACCGGCGGTTTTATCGGTCTGGATTAAACCGCCTGTACCCCGGTACGCAGGTCGGCAGTGATAGTGCCGACCTCTGTGGGATCAGGGCATCATGTGCCTTGTCCAGCCAGGGCTCAGCCAATGCTTGCTGATACCAGTCCTGCATTGCCGGCAATTGCAGCAAGCGGGCAAAATAGGCATTGACCTCTTGGCTTAAACTCAGGCCATAGCTTTGCAGACGAAAGGCAACAGGCGCATAAAAGGCATCTGCCGCAGTGAACTGTGCGCCGGCCAGATAGGGGCCGCCAAATTTATGCAACCCTTCAGTAACCAGCTCATCCAGCCGGGCCAGATCCCGTAATAGCGGCGCACTATGTTCATGTAGCTGAATGCGCAGGCCGCAGTTCATGCTGCAAATACTGCGTAACGCATTAAAATTAGCATGAATTTCTGCCGCTGCGCAGCGCGCCCAGGCCCTTACCCGGCGATCCGCTGGCCACACCGTCGGATAATGCTCATACAGATACTCGGCAATCGCCAGCGAATCCCAGATCACCGTATTGTGCTGCACCAGACAGGGTACCTTGCCACTGGGTGAGAAACTACGGAATTTAGCAAAGCTATCTTGTTCGGTAAAGGGAACCAGTTGCTCGGTAAAGGCGATATCCAACTGTTTCATCAACAGCCAGGGCCTTAATGACCAGGAAGAATAGTTTTTATTGGCGATATAGAGTTCCCGCATAACAGACTCCGTCACTTGTTTAGGTTTACCCCTCAATGCTTTGGGGCTTAACTGGTATGATGTGTTTCTGTAAGTTGTCAGCTTAGCCGAAAAAACAGCCCCGGCAAGGGCCGGGGCTGATATATATCAAACATTATCGCGATTCAGCTTTGCTGCTAAGCTTAGTCGCTGCCTTTTTGCTCCGCCTGAGATTTGGCTAAGCGCTGCTCCCAAAAGGTCGCATTTTTAATGCCCAGTTTAACCGGGTCAAAGCTAATTGGGCCGCCGGCTTTCTTCTGTTCTTCATAGTCCTTCAGACACAGAATGGCAGGCTTATGCAGGAAGAAAATCACCAGAATACCCAGCACGTTGATCCAGGCCATTAAGCCTACGCCAATATCACCGATATCCCAGACATAACCCGCTGCATTGACAGTGCCGTACGCCACCATCGCCATCAGCACAATTTTAAACACGATCAATGGTAGCTTGTTATTAAACAGACGGTTTAGGTAAGCGACATTGGTTTCGGTAATGTAGTAATAGGCCAGGATAGTGGTAAAGGCGAAGAAAAACAGTGCCAGACCAACAAAGATTTGACCGAAGTTACCAAATACTGAGTTCAGCGCCATCTGGGTAAAGGCGGCAGAGCCAATGACGGTATCCGCGGCCACATTCTGTACGATAAACTCTCCGGCTGGTAATTCACCCACCACATTATATTGCTGGGTGATCAGGATCATCAGCGCCGTAGCGGTACAAACAAAGAGCGTATCAACATACACCGAGAACGCCTGCACTAACCCCTGCTGCGCCGGGTGATCCACTTCTGCTGCTGCGGCAGCATGTGGCCCTGTACCCTGGCCAGCTTCATTGGAGTAAATACCGCGCTTTACACCCCAGCCAATGGCCGCGCCAAAACCGGCTTGTGCAGTGAACGCATCTGATAAAATCAGGCCAAACACACCCGGTACTTTATCTAAGTTTAAGAACACGATAATCAGCGCCATTACGATATAGCCCAGCGCCATAAAAGGGACAACAATCTGAGTAAAGTTAGCGATGCGCTTAATACCACCAAAGATAATAAAGGCCAGCACAATTAAGATCAGTGCCAACGCCGCCAGTTTGTTGGTACCGACTTCGCCAAAACTGGTGGTTACCATATTGCCGTCACCAAAGACCTGAGTTACCGCATTGCCGACCGCATTCGCCTGCACGCCAGGTAAGAAAATACCACAGCCGATAATCGCTGAGACAGCGAATAACACTGCCAGCCAGCGCCAGCCCAGGCAACGCTCGAAATAATAAGCCGGACCGCCACGGTACTGACCATTTTCTTCAACTTTGTATACCTGACCCAGTGTTGATTCGGCATAAGCGGTACTGGCGCCTAAAAAGGCCACCACCCACATCCAGAATACGGCGCCCGGACCACCGAAACCGATGGCGGCAGCAACACCGGCAATATTACCGACACCGACCCGGCCGGATAGCGATACTGCCAGGGCTTGAAACGATGAAATGCCTTTATCTGAACTCGTGTTGTTAAACAGCAGCTTGCACATTTCTTTAAAATGCCGCACCTGCGCAAAGCGGGTCATGATGGAGTAAAATAAACCGGCACCCAGACACAGATAAATCAGTGCCTCACTCCAGATTATGCCGTTAATGGTATTCACCAATTGTTGCATTACGTTCCCCTGAATTGTTGTTATTGTTGTCGAGCTAAAGCCATCTGCGCCCAGCTCTGTGCCGCCCTGGCAGGCTAACACCCTTAATTTGCCATAAGCGCGGCGCTATGGCTATGCTGACATAAAAGAAATCCCGCCAAAAGGCGGGATTTTAACACCGATAGTCTTTAACGTTTGTTATAGAGGCTTGCCATATTTTTCAGCAAGATACAGCCAGGTATCGACCACAGTGTCCGGATTTAACGACACACTTTCAATGCCCTGCTCCATCAGCCAGGCAGCAAAGTCTTCATGATCCGAAGGTCCCTGACCACAGATGCCGATATACTTACCTTTGGCTTTACAGGTCTGAATTGCCATTGCCAGCAGCTTTTTAATAGCCGGATTACGTTCGTCAAACAAATGCGCAATCAAACCGCTATCGCGATCCAGTCCCAGCGTCAGCTGCGTCAGATCGTTAGAGCCAATCGAGAAGCCATCGAAATATTCGAGGAATTCTTCAGCCAGCAAAGCATTAGACGGCAGCTCACACATCATAATAACCCGCAGGCCATGCTCGCCGCGTTTTAAACCATGTGCGGCCAGCAAGTCGATCACTCCGGCGGCTTCTTCCAGGGTGCGCACAAAGGGGATCATAATTTCGACGTTACTAAAACCCATCTGGTGACGAACCCGCTTTAATGCCTCAACTTCTAACGCGAAGCAATCGCGGAAATCCTCTGACAGATAACGCGAGGCACCACGGAAACCAATCATCGGGTTTTCTTCGTGCGGCTCATACTGCTGACCACCGATCAGGTTAGCGTATTCGTTGGATTTAAAGTCTGACATCCGTACTATGACTTTTTCCGGTGCAAAGGCACAGGCCAGCGTAGCAATACCCTCGGTCAGCTTGGCGATATAAAATTCCACCGGATCGGCATAACCGGCCGTCATTTCATCGATGGTTGCTTTTAACTCGGCACTTTGACCGGCGTAATTTAACAGCGCCTTGGGATGTACGCCGATCATCCGGTTAATAATAAACTCTAACCGGGCCAGACCAATACCGGCATGCGGTAAACGCGAGAAAGCAAAGGCGCGTTCCGGATTACCGACGTTCATCATCACTTTCAGATCCAGTTTTGGCATCTGATCAACCTGGCTGGTTACCACATTAAAGTCCAGCAGGCCCTGATAAACAAAGCCGGTATCGCCTTCGGCACACGACACGGTAACTTCAGTCCCGGCCTGAATTTTCGCCGTTGCATCACCGCAGCCAACGACAGCCGGGATCCCCAGCTCGCGGGCAATAATGGCAGCATGACAAGTACGACCGCCACGATTAGTGACGATAGCCGAGGCGCGCTTCATAATCGGTTCCCAATCCGGATCAGTCATATCAGTAACCAGCACATCGCCCGGCTGAATTTGGTCCATCTGTGAAATATCAGTTAGCACTTTGGCAGTACCGCGACCAATCCGTTGCCCGATGGCCCGGCCCTCAACCAGTACCGCGCTTTTCGCCTGTAACTGGTAACGTTCAATACTGTTGCTATCTTCGCGGCTTTTTACCGTTTCCGGCCGTGCCTGTACAATATAGAGCTTGCCATCTACGCCGTCTTTGGCCCATTCGATATCCATCGGCCGACCGTAATGTTTGGCAATAATCACCGCTTGCGCCGCCAGTTGCTCGACTTCGTTGTCGGTTAGTGAGAACTGGCGTCTGGCGCTTTGCTCAACATCAATAATTTTTACCTGCTTGCCATGCCCCTGTTCGCTGGAGTAAACCATCTGCAGCAGCTTACTACCCAGGTTACGCTTTACCACCGCCGGCCGGCCGGCTGCCAGCGTGGGTTTGTGCACATAGAACTCATCCGGATTCACCGCGCCCTGCACCACCATTTCACCCAGGCCATAAGACGAGGTAATAAAGACCACATCTTCAAAACCGGATTCAGTATCAATACTGAACATAACACCGGATGAGGCCAGATCTGAGCGCACCATCCGCTGCACCCCGGCAGACAGGGCCACACCGCGGTGGTCATAGCCCTGATGCACCCGGTAAGAAATAGCACGGTCATTAAACAGCGACGCAAACACGTGTTTAATCGCAGTAATCACCGCATCATAGCCACGGACATTTAAAAAGGTTTCCTGCTGGCCGGCAAAGGAGGCATCCGGCATATCTTCAGCTGTGGCAGAAGAGCGCACGGCAAAAGAGACATCCTGGCTGCTGTCCGGGTGTAATTGCTGGTAGGCTGCGCGGATCGCCTGTTCCAGCTCAGGCTGAAACGGCGTATCGATAACCCATTGCCGGATCTGCTTGCCGGCTTCTGACAGCGCCTGAATATCACCAACATCCAGCGTATCCAGCAGTTTATAAATACGCTCATTGACGCCGCTTTGCTCTAAAAACTGATTAAAGGCATAGGCCGTGGTGGCAAAACCGCCCGGCACCTGCACCCCGGCCGAGGCCAGATTACTGATCATTTCGCCCAAAGAAGCATTTTTGCCGCCGACCCGGTCTACATCATGCATTCCCAGGTCCTGATACCAAATGACGAATTCTTGCACCTTTCTCTCCAATTTTTGTTGCCAAGCAGGTAAGCTTACAGCAAGGGTTACAATCGCAGCGATTTTACACTTTGGCTGCAAGTAAGAAAATCTTTAATTTTCATGTAGTTTTTTTACAAGAAATGGAGCTGACGTGCGCACTGCTTTTTATATTTCCGATGGTACTGCCATTACCGCAGAAGTCTTTGGTCATGCACTATTGACGATGTTTCCTGCGCAATTCGAGCACGTTACCATACCCTTTGTCGAAACACTCACCATGGCACAGCAGGTGGTCCAACGCATTAATGACTGTTATAAAACTACAGGTTTAAAGCCGCTGGTGTTTCATACCTTCGTTGACGAGCAACTCAGGCTACAGATCAGCCAAAGTAACGGCATCTGTTATGACTTTTTAAATGCCTTTGTCGCGCCGCTGCAACAGGAGCTGCAACTGGCACCGGTGCCGAAAACCCACCGCACCCACAGCATGCATGAGAAAACCTACGATTTTCGGATTGACGCGGTCAATTTTGCGCTGGCCAATGACGACGGCGCCAACATGAAGAATTTTAGTCAGGCCGATATTATTCTGATTGGCGTCAGCCGCTCCGGCAAAACCCCGACCAGTCTCTATCTGGCGCTGCAATACGGCATCAAAGCGGCGAACTACCCCTTTGTCGAAGAAGATATGGAGGCTCTGCGGTTACCGCCCGAGCTAAAACAACATAAAGCTAAACTCTTTGGCCTGACCATTAGTCCGGAACGCTTAAGCCAAATTCGCGAACAGCGCCGGCCCAACAGCCGTTATGCTTCGGTACGACAGTGCACATTGGAGCTAAAAGAGGTGGAACGCCTATATCAGCGCGAGCAGATCCCGTTTTTAAACTCAACCCAGTTATCGATAGAAGAAATTTCGGCGAAAATTATCGCTATGACTGGCTTAAAACGGCAGAAGTATTAGTACGCTTGGGGTAGCAGCAGGACAGAGAAAAAGCCCTGACCAAAGAAACAGTCAGGGCTTGAGCTTATTTACGGGCGGCGCTTAACGTATCAGCAATTAAAAACGCCAGTTCCAGTACCTGATCAGCATTTAAGCGCGGATCGCACTGGGTGAAGTAACGGCTGGATAAATCGCTTTCACTCAGACCATAGGCGCCACCGGTACACTCGGTAACATGCTCACCGGTCATCTCCAGGTGAATACCGCCGGCATGGGTACCCTCAGCCTTATGTACGGCAAAGAAATTGCGGATTTCCCGCAAAATGGCTTCAAAATCCCGCGTTTTATAATCATTGCTGGCTTTCACGGTATTACCGTGCATCGGATCTGAGCTCCAGACCACTTTACGGCCTTCCTGCTTCACGCGGCGAACCAGTGCCGGCAGTTTATCTGCCAGTTTATCGGCGCCCATACGGGTGATCAGGGTCAAACGGCCCGCGGTGTTATCCGGATTTAGCGCATCAATCAGACGAATTAAATCATCCTCCTGCATGCCTGGCCCCACTTTCACCCCGACCGGGTTATGGATGCCGCGGAAGAACTCAAGATGCGCATGATCCAGTTGCCGGGTACGCTCACCAATCCATACCATATGTGCCGAACAGTCATACCATTTGCCGGTTAAGGTATCCCGCCGGGTCAAGGCTTCTTCGTAATTCAGCAACAGGGCTTCATGCGAGGTAAACAGCTGGGTTTCGCGGATCGACGGCGAGTTTTGTGCCGTGATCCCACAAATCTCCATAAAGCGCAGCGCTTCCTGAATGCGGTTTGCCACACTCATATAACGCTCTTTTAGCGGATTGCTCTCAACAAAGCCCATATTCCAGCGCGCGACCTGGTGCAAATCAGCCAGACCACCCTGCGCAAAGGCACGCAGTAAATTTAGCGTTGCCGCAGAGTGATGATAAGCGGTGATCAACCGTGCCGGATCCGGCTCCCGCGCTTCAGCGGTAAATTCGAAGCTATTGACGATATCACCGCGATAGCTCGGCAAACTGACACCATTAATGGTTTCCAGATCGCTGGAGCGTGGCTTGGCGTATTGCCCGGCCATCCGTGCCACCTTCACCACCGGTAAACCACCGGCAAAGGTCAGCACTACCGCCATTTGCATTAATACTTTAAAGGTATCGCGGATCTTCGGCGCATTAAAATCGTTAAAACTTTCAGCGCAATCACCACCCTGTAGTAAAAACCCATTCCCCTCGGCCACCTGGCCGAGCTGACTAAACAAATCCCGGGTTTCCTGAGCAAAAACCAAAGGTGGGTATTTGTGCAGTTGTTGTTCTGTTTGGGTTAACAGTTGCTGATCCCGATACTGCGGTTGCTGCTGGATCGGCAGGTTGCGCCAGCTATGTGGCGTCCAGGTGGTCACGATGCTATTCCTGTAAGTTAGTTACACACCCGCTAAACTTATAGACTTCTGGACGTAAATTCAATCCTGAGCTGACACTTTTTCGCAGCAAAGTGCCTGCTATCGCGCTGATTGACCCTCTGGCTCAGCTAAGACCGGTAATTGTTGCAGCAGCTGCTGACAGCTTTCTTCCAATAACCGTAACACCAGCTCGAAACCTTTACTGCCGCCATAATAAGGATCAGGTACTTCCTGATAGCGCGGATATTCAGGGTGAAAGCTCAGCATTAAGCGCAGTTTATGCTGATAAGATTCTGGGCAACGGCTCGCTAACTCCCGCAGGTTTTGCTTATCCATCGCCAGAATCAAGTCGTAATAGGCAAAGTCGCCATCCTGCACTGGCCTGGAGCGCAGCGCTGAAAAATCATAGCCGGCCGCCGAACCAACCCGCACTGAGCGCGGGTCAGGTGGCTCCCCCTTGTGGCTGGCGCTGGTACCGGCAGACTCGACTTCTAACTCCAGCCCCCGCTGCACCGCTAACTGTCGCAGCACCGCATGTGCCGTTGGTGAGCGGCAAATGTTACCTAAACAAACAAAAAGTATTCTCTTCATGCGTCTTTGCTTTTCAAATTGTGGTCTGACGTTATATAGTTAGAGTATTCGCGATAAGGGTAGCTGTTATGGAAAGGTTTTCACGCCTGATATTACTCACTGATGAAACTGAACAACTTAGTACGTGTCGCCATGCTCGTGCCGCTGGCATTGATGTCGAGCAAACCACCCTCGCCGCCTTTACAGCGCAGCGCCAGTATAAAGGTATTCTGGCCGGATACCAATTCAGCAGTGAAACCTCGGTCAAAAAAGGCTTTTCCGCTAAATTACTCAGTGTCAGCCGGCAGGTGCCATTGTTTTTATTTCAGGCCGAGCGCCAGTTGATTGATCCAAACCGCGCTTTGTTCGCCGGTTTACGGGGCGTGATCTACAACGATGAAAAACCCGACATTATCAAAATTGCCTTGCAAACCCTGATTTCTGGTCAGCTTTATTACGGCCGCAAGGTGATGTCTGATGCGCTGGATGCGCTGTTCCAGCTGCGTGAACAGAATAATAAACGGATTAAACTGCCGTCGTTACTCACCGATCAGGAGCAACGCATTAGCATGCTGATCGCCGAAGGCGCCCGGAATAAAGAAATTGCCGAACAGCTCCAAATCAGTGCCAATACCGTAAAGGTCCATGTATCTGCCATCTTTAAAAAAACCCATAGCCGGAATCGGACTGAACTGGTACGGTGGCTACAGGAAGCATCAACCTAAGGGTTCAGGAGTAACAGCCCTGACCGTAGCAATTTTTAAGGAGTCAGGGTGTTAGCCGAGCTACATCATATCGAACAACAACTGAATCAGGTGATTCTGGGTAAAAGCCTGCAGATCCGTCTGGCGTTAACTTCAGTACTGGCGCAAGGCCACCTGCTACTGGAGGATTTACCCGGCATGGGCAAAACCACGCTGGCGCATGCCTTGGCCAATGCGCTCGGCTTAAGCTACAAGCGGGTGCAATTTACCAACGACCTGCTGCCCGCTGATCTGTTGGGAATGAATATTTACGATGCCCGGTCAGCGCAATTTTATTTTCAGCCAGGCCCGGTGTTTAGTCAGGTGTTGCTGGCCGATGAAATTAACCGCGCCAGCCCAAAAACCCAGAGCGCCCTGCTCGAAGCCATGGAAGAGCGTCAGGTCTCCATTGACGGCGATAGCAGGCCTCTGCCAGAGCCGTTCTTTGTAATAGCCACCCAGAATCCGCATTTTCACTCCGGTACTAATGCCTTGCCGGAGTCGCAGCTGGACCGGTTTTTATTCCGCTTATCGCTGGGGTTTCCTGATGCGGCCGCAGAAAAGCAGCTTCTCCGTGACGACAGCAAGGGTTCTCGCCTGAGCTTTATCAGCCGCGCGCTGTTACCGGAGCAACTGATCGCGATGCAGCAACAGTTACAACAGGTGAAGCTCAGTGAGCCGTTGCTGGACTATCTGCTGGCGTTGATCCGGGCCAGTCGCGGCCAAAGCGGTATGCTGCCATTATCGCCACGCGCCGGCAAAGGCTTGGTACGGGCGGTAAAGGCTCTGGCCTTTTTACAAGGTCGGGATTATGCCACCGCCGAAGATGTACAAAACGTCTTTCCGTACTTAGCCGAGCACCGCTTAAACCCACAAAGCGTGGCAGGTCTGTCGCCACTTAGCCAGCAGCTGCTGGAACAAACACCCTGCCCGGTTTAAGCAGGCTTTGTTATTTATGCTAAAGCGGCTATGGCAGCAAAAGTTTCAGGCTTATCTGGCGCGTAGCCAACCGGCGCAACCCAGCGTCTGCCTGACGCAAAAGCGGATCTATATTTTACCAAGCCGCCTCGGGCTCTGGTTTGCGCTGTTGGTGCTGCTGCTGTATTTACTGGGCACCAATTATCAAAACAATCTGATCCTGCTAAGCAGCTTTATGCTGCTGAGTTTATTGTTACTGACGATGTTACTGGCGTTTTATAACCTGTACCGGCTTAAACTTAGCGTGGTTGCCGATGCCGAAACCTTCGCTAATCAGCCTGCGGCCTTACCGCTACAGCTTAACAGCGCAAATTGTCAGATGCTGCAACTGGGTTTACAGGGGCAACGGCTGCAACAATTGGTGCCAGTCATTTCCGGTCAATTGGCGTTCGCATTGCAGTTACCGCTGCTTAGCCGTGGCTGTTATGAATTACCACGGCTTAAACTCAGTAGCCAGTTCCCGTTCGGACTGTTCAATTGCTGGAGTTATCCGGCGCTCAGTGCGCAGCTTTGGGTCTATCCGGCAGCGCTGGCGCCGACCGGCCAGCAAAACCTCGACGAGGATCCGGATAATCAGGGGCAGACGCAACCGCTGGAAGGCAGCGAATGGTTAAAACCGTATCAGGCGGGTGACCAACCCCGGCGCATACTGTGGAAAAAACTGGCGACCAACCCGCAACAGCCAATAGTCCGCCAGCAACAGGACGGCAATACCGTAAATGAGCAGTGGGTTAAGGTGCCGAACGCCAGTGGCGCGGCGCTGGAGCTGGCTCTGCAGCACGCCTGTTACCGTTTACAACAGCTGGAAGGTGCCGGTTCACGTTATGGTTTATTGTTACCGGGCAAAACCTTGGCCCTGGGCCAGGGCACGCAACATTTGCAACGCTGCTTACAGGAGTTGGCGTTATGTTAGCCCAGGAGCTGCAACTTAGCCGGCGCTGGCAGCAGCTGGCTGTGGCGCTGCAATTTAGTATCTTGCTGCTGTTTCAGGATGCCTTTACTCTCTGGAGCAGCGCGTTATTCCTGTTATTATTTGGCTGGTTGCTGCTGCGGCTCATTCAGCAGGCTGAACCCCTAAGTCCACGCCAGATCAACTGGCTGCTCGCACCGCTGTTACTGCTGCTATTCTGGCAGGCGCGCAGTATCGGTGCGATGAATCTGATGTTTCATATTCTGCTGCTCTCTGCGGTAGGACGCAGCTTTAGCCTGAAATTACGCCGTGATGCGATACAACTGCTGTGGGTGCAGTATTTTGCGCTCAGTTGCGGTTTTATTTTTTATCAGCAAATGCTAATGGCACTGCTAATTTTTGGTTTGTTAGCACTGAACTTAACGCTGCATTTTCAGTTATTTGCCCCGAACAGTAGTCAACTTAAACTTAAGCCGTTATTAAAAACCGTGGCACTGGCGTTGCCGATCTGGCTCGGGCTTTTCCTGTTGTTCCCGCGCTTACCGCCGCTGTGGCAAATGCCGAATCAGCAACAAGCCAGTACCGGCCTTGGCAGTGAACTGGATCCCGGCAGTATTGAACGGCTGGTACAAAATGATGCCCTGGCTTTTCGGGTCAGTTTTAACGGGCCGCCGCCAGCCCGCGAACTTTGGTACTGGCGTGCTAAAGTCTATGAACACTTTGATGGCCGCCGCTGGCAGGAGCATAGCCGTTTTGACCGGCGACAGCAGCAGCTCACGGCGTTGGCCACCCCGGCAAGCACTGATAGCCAAAACCGGCTCGACTATCAGGTACTGGCAGAGAGCAGTTTTCAGCGCGATGTGTTTAGCCTCGGCCTGCCGTTGAGCTGGAGCGAAAACCTGCAGCCGCGTCCGGCAGCGCTATTGCAAAGTACGCAACTGATCAGTCAGCGTCTTAGTTATCAGGTCAGCAGCCTGTTAAGCCCGTTACCACTGGTGGCAAACGCTGAGCGGCAGCTTAACTTGCAACAAGCCGGCAACAGTAATCCTCGCAGCCAGCAATTGGCCATGCAGCTGCAACAACAATATGGTAGTGATGGCCATCAGCTGAGTGCGGCCCTGGCCACGCTATTTCGTGAACAAGCCTTTTACTACACGCTGGAGCCCCCAATGCTAGGGGCCGATGCCATTGATCAGTTTCTGTTTCAAACCCGCAGCGGTTTTTGTAGCCACTATGCCTCAGCCAGCGCGATGTTACTTAGAGCTGCCGGCGTACCGGCACGGGTGGTTGGCGGCTATCAGGGCGGCGACTGGCAAGCTAGTCAGCAGTATTTAATTGTGCGCCAGCGTGACGCCCATGCCTGGGTTGAGTATTTGCAGGATGGCTACTGGCATTTGTTTGACCCCACTGCGGCCATTGCACCTGAGCGGATTTTACAGGGGCTGGCGCAGGCGCTAAGTGAACCGGAGCGCACGTTACTCAGTGGCTGGCAACCAGGTTGGCTGCAACAACTGGCATTACAGTGGTCACATCTGGATTATCTGTGGGCGGTGTGGGTGTTAGGCTTTGATCAAAACCAGCAATCGGTGCTGTGGCAGCAACTCGCCGCGTTATTGCACTATTGGCCACTGCTTGTCGCTATCTCACTCGGAGTGCTGTCACTGCTGATGGCTTATACGCTGGTACGCTACCGCCAGCAGCGGCTGCGACAGCAACAGGCGCCGGACCACTGGCGACGTCAGGTATTGTCCGTGTTGCCGCCACCCGGGCAAAGTGCTGAACCACTGAGTCATTGGCTAAACCGGCTGGCAACAGCCAATCCGGGTCAGGCTGAGCTACTGCAGCAGCTGCGCCAGCACTATGAACAGCTGATCTTTGCCGGTAATCAGCAGGCGGCTTACCCGTTGCAGCAGCTTATCAAGCGTGAGCGTAAACAATTACGGGCGCTAAAGCGCCCGTAATATGCCGTACAACAGCACTTAACTCTGATGTGCACCCAAAATGCGCAAAGTGCTTTGCAATTGCTCCGCACAGTGGATTCCCAGATCAGTCAGATAGCCGCCGTCCGGTTGGCTGATCAAGCCTTTGGCATACAGGCGGCTAATAGCCGCCAACACTTCAGGTTGCGCGACCTTGTGCGCTTTGATCCCGGAATTGATGCTATCCAGATTAAACAACGCCAGCACCCGTAACTCTTCTATCAGCTCAGCACTAAATGGCATAGTCACTCCTTCTCTGCCTTTTTTATTCAAGATACGCCGGGGCAGCAAAAAAGCAAGCTTAATCAGCGTTTAATATCCTCAGCTATCGCCGGTGTCAGCGGTGCCGCCCGAAGCGGTTGTACCGGCTGGCGGCTTAACTGTGTGGTTAAATAGTTAAGTGCCGCCTGCAACTGGGCATCCTGGCCGTTAAAGCTGGCATAAGGCAAATTCACCACCTCAATATCCGGTTCTACGCCATAACCTTCGATGATATAGCGGCCATCCATGGCAAACTGCGGCGTTTCCGCTACCCGCGCCACACCACGGTCGGCCAGTAAGTTACGACCGGATAACCAGACACCGGCACCGGCGGTACGTTGCCCTATCACCGGGCCCAGGCCCAGCGCCCGCACGCCAGCGGAGAAGGTTTCGCCATCAGAGTAAGTCAAGGGGTCAGCCAGCACCACTAAATGGCCGCGGAAGGCTTGCTGCATATTGGTATAGGGTGCGCCATGGGTTGGTTGCCAGAACGACCAGGCCCGGCGTAACAGCTTCTCAATAATCCAGCTGTCAATATTGCCGCCACGGTTGCGCCGCACATCGATAATCAGGCCCTCTTTCTGGAAATGGGCATAAAACTCACGGGCAAAATTGGCAATATCTGCCGGCCCCATCGCATTCAGATGCAAATAGCCAAAGCGCCCGCTTGATACCTCAGTAACCTGCTGCAAATTGCGCTGTACCCAGTCCTGATAACGCAACATCGATTCCTGCGCCGCCGGCACAGGTTCGACAATACGCTTCAGTGCGGTATTACCGCGCTTTAGCTCCAGCAACACCTGACGCCCCGCCTGATTGCGCAGTGCTGTGGTCAATTCCGCCAGATTGCTGATGCGCTGACCATTCACCGCGATAATCACATCACCGGCCTGAATATTAACCCCTGGTCTTGCCAGCGGTGAAGCCTGAGCCGGCAGTTCCGGATCGGTCTGATAAATATGCGCGACCTGCACCCCGCCCGGCTGATTGTTTAAACGCGCACCCAGACTTGCCGCACCGGGCGCTGTGGGATCGTCACGATATTCCCCTCCGCGCACCTGCGAATGCAGAGCGTTTAGCTCGCCCATCATTTGCGATAACAGATCGTCCAGTTCGTGCCGGTCCGTGACGCGCTGTAAGAGCGGTAAATACTTGCTGCGGGTCGCTTGCCAATCCAGCCCCCGCATATTTTTATCAAACAGAAAATCGCGGTGCATCAGCCAGGCGTCATTAAACATCTGCCGCCACTCGGTTTGCGGCACCACCGCGAGGCGCAGTGCTGCGGTATTTAACCGGGCCGTGCTCAGATCCGCCGGTAACTTATCGCTGGCCGGCACCAGTAACAGCTCGCCACTGTTATCCTGAGCCGCTTTTTGAATAAACAGGGTTTTGCCATCGGCACTTAACTGATAACGCGCCACGCCTTTGCTAACGCTGCTGGTTTTCACCGCACGCTGGGCAATATTAACGGTCAGTAATTCTGACGCCTGCTCGCCCTGCCCGCGGCTTAGCAAATAAAGCCGTTCATTATTCAGACTTAATTGCCGGTAGTTACCGGCGCTGACAGGCACCTGCCACAAACGGCTGGCTAGGCCTTGCCAGTCAATACGCTGCGCGCGACGGCCCTGCATCGCCTCGGTAGCAGCCTTGTTATCGCAGTTAACCAGCTCTTGCGCCGGCGCAAAGGGGAAACAGGCCTCGGCTTTCAGGCTAAGGGCAAAGATTTCTGCTCTTTTATCAAACATCGGCCCCAGGTTACGGTCGCCCCAGGGGCTGGAAGGGGTGGCGCGGAACTGACGATCAGAAAGAAAGTACAACCAGAGGCCATCCGGGCTAAAGGCCGGGGCATAGGATTCATATTTATCGCTGGTCAGGACTTCGCTGCGCTGCTCAGCCAGACTGTACAGTACCACCTGACTGCGCGGTCGCTGCTGATGATTCAGCGTAAAGGCCAGAAGCTGGCTATCTGCTGACCAGATCACATCGGCGTAGGGTGAATGTCCCCAGCCTTGCTGATAAATTTTGCGATTACTGCCAGTTTGCAGATCGAGTAACCAGAGATCGCCGTTTTTATCATCGTGCGCCAGATAGCGGCCATCCGGTGACAGCTGTAAGCCCCAACGGAAGGTTGACCCGTCTTTGGTTAATTGCTCAGCACGGTTAGCACCATCGGCAGCAAAGCGCCAGATCTCGTTTTCGCCACTGGCATCGTTAATAGCGTACACCCAGTTACCATCATGACTCAGCAAGGCTTGCCGGGAGCGACTGCCTTCTGGTGTTGCGATCTGAACTGTGCGTCTGTTGTCCTGGCCGACCAGGATAATCTGGCTTCGTACCGTTAAGGCCGCTTGTTTGGTATTCGCATTAGCTGTGACGTCAGTGAGGTAACTCAGCGGCTTATCCAGCCAGCGCTCGCGTTGTTGCAGCCGATCCGACGCCAGTTGTAATGGCAGCGTCTGGCTTTGACCACTGGCTAAATCCAGCTGCACCAGGTCGGCACCCAATTGATACACCGCCTTACCTTCACTGACCGATAAGCGGCCAATACGCCAGTCTTGCTGTTGCGTATGCTGTTGCAGATCCTGACCAGCTAAGGTGACTGACCAGATATTACTATTGCCATCGGCATCACTGACAAAGTAAACCCGGCCATTAGCCACCTGTGGCTGGCTAATAGAGCCAGCGTGTTCCGGTAATAAACGCTCGGCTTCTACGCTTGAGCCTAAAGTCCAGCGCCACAGCTCGCCCATGGCGCCGCCGCGATAAACTTTGGCATTATCCCCGGTCAAATGCAGGCCAAAACGGGTAAAAAACAGCGTATTACTGCTCTCATCTAGCTGACCGCTATTGGCATCGGCCAGCGGCAGTATGGTACTGAGGCCGGTTTTCGGATCGAGTAAGGTCAGTTGCCAGAAATTCGCCGGGCCGCTGGCGTTATCGGTAGCATATAACAACCGGCCATCGCTCAGGCTTTGTAACAGACGCACCCGGCTGTTTTCAAAGGTCAGGCGTTCGGCCGGGCCACCGCTCAGTGCCAGCTGATAAACCTCGTCCGTACCCTCGTAATTGGCGACAAAATACAGCGTCTGACCATCAGCGGCGAGCAAGGGATCGCGCTCCAGTGCCGGATGAGTTGTCAGGCGCTGTGCCTGTTGCTGGCCAAGGCTGCCCTTCCAGATATCACCTTCAGCGGTAAACACCAGTTGTTGTTGCTGCAAAGCCGGAAAACGATAGTAGCCTTCGCTTGCTGTGCTGGCCAATGCTGGGTTAAAGCAGCTAGCAAAACACAGAGAAAGTAGGGTTAGCGGGAAACGGCGGCCAATAGCCATGGTGAATACCTCATTGCTGTTATATTGTTATTCTAATAGCCAGAAACTAACAGAATGCCGCTACCACGGGTAGTCACAGCCGCTCAAATGACCGGAAAAAACGATAAAAAAAGCCAGCACTGAAACGCTGGCTTGTTGCTAACCATCAACCCGAACTAACGCAGAACTTCCCCCAGTGCCTGTAAACACAGCGCCACGTTCTCGCGCCGGGCGCCAAAGCCCATCAGGCCAATGCGCCAGGCTTTACCGGCCAGATCGCCAAGGCCGGCGCCAATCTCCAGGTTATAGTCGTTTAGCAAACGGCTACGCACAGCGGCATCATCCACGCCGGCCGGGATATAAATGGCATTTAATTGCGGCAAGCGGTATGGTTCAGCCACCACGAAGTCGATACCAAGCTGGTGTAAGCCCTGCTTTAATTGCTGATGCATCGCCTGATGTCTGGCCCAGGCTTGCTCCAAGCCCTCTGCCGCCAGTAAGCGTAGCGACTCATGCAGCGCGTACAGCGTATTAACCGGTGCCGTATGGTGATACGCCCGTTTAGCACCGCCGCTCCAATAGGACATCACCAGGCTTTGATCGAGGAACCAGCTTTGCACCGGCGTCTTGCGTGCCTTGATTTTTGCCACCGAAGCCGGCGAGAAAGACACCGGTGATAAACCCGGTACGCAAGACAAACATTTCTGACTGCCGGAATAAATGGCATCAATGCCCCAGTCATCTACGCGCAGCTCGACACCACCAAGTGAGGTGACGGCATCCACAATACTCAGACAATCATACTGCCTGGCCAACGCACAGAGCGTTTTGGCATCTGATAGCGCCCCGGTTGAGGTTTCCGCATGCACAAAGGCCAGAAAGCGCGCATCCGGGTGCTGCTGCAGCGCTTGTTCCACCTTAGCCGGATCCACCGGTTCGCCCCAGCTATGATCGACCGTCACGGCAATACCGCCGCAACGTTCGACATTCTGCCGCATCCGTTCGCCAAACACGCCGTTACGACAAACGATCACTTTCTCACCAGGTTCCACCAGGTTGACAAAACAGGCTTCCATCCCGGCTGAGCCCGGTGCGGAGATGGCCAGCGTCATCTCGTTGCGGGTTTGAAACGCATATTGCAGCAGTTGCTTCAGTTCATCCATCATGCCGACAAACAGCGGATCCAAATGGCCGACAGTGGGTTTACTTTGTGCGGCCAGCACCGTCGGATATACATCAGAAGGCCCGGGGCCCATTAAAATACGCCGCGGTGGATTAAAAGCCGCGATAATAGGTGCGGGGATCAGCGCCAGGGTCATAAATAAGCTCTCCTTAACATAGCCTGCAGCGTGCAAGGCAAAAAAGCGAACTGGCAGCATAGCAAATTATCCGGCCAAAGACGGTGCAGGCGCGGCATTTAGCTGAATAACGAAGATAAAGCGGCGAAATAGCGGCACGACAGCCGTGCTGTTGTCGGCTATAATCGCCGGTTTCGTCAGTGGGAGTACCCTATGCAAACCCTACCCGCCTGTCCCAGTTGTCAGGCTGAATACACCTATCAGGATGGCGAGTTGCTGCTTTGCCCGGCCTGCGGCCATCAATGGTCTGCGACTGACAACGCAACCCCTGAGCAAGGACTGCAAATCCGCGATAGCGCCGGCAACCTGCTGCAGGACGGCGATACCGTTACCGTAATTAAAGATCTAAAAGTGAAGGGCTCTTCAGCAGTAGTGAAAATTGGCACTAAGGTGAAGAATATCCGGCTGGTGTCAGGCGATCATGATATCGACTGTAAAATTGATGGCTTTGGCGCCATGAGCCTGAAATCGGAGTTTGTACGTAAGGTTTAACTGGCGGTAGCGCACCAGATAGCAGACACCCCGCTAGTGCGGGGTGCTGTCGGTTAAGGCTTAATTGCAGACTTAAGTTAAGGCTTAAAACTGCCGGCTGTTTTGCAACGCAGCAATGCGTTTTTCCAGCGGTGGATGGCTTAAGAACAGTTCTGATTTGGCTTTCTTACCGGAAATACCAAAGGCCATCATACTGCCTTCCAGGCGGCTTTCATGGTTATACTTTAACCGCTCCAGCGCTTTAATCATCTTACCGGCACCGGCTAAACGGGCGGCACCGGCATCAGCCCGGTATTCTCGCTGCCGCGAGAACCACATCACAATGATGCTGGCCAGAATACCAAATACCATTTCCAGTACGATAACGATGGCAAAATACGCCAGCTGGCCCATTTGCTGGTTGTTGTTACGAATCACACCGGCAATTAAACGCGCTAAGAAAATCACAAAGGTATTCACCACGCCCTGGATCAGCGTTAGCGTCACCATATCGCCATTGGCGATGTGAGACACCTCATGTGCCAACACCGCTTCGACTTCATCTTCGCTCATATTGCGCAGCAAACCGGTAGATACGGCGACCAGCGCATTATTACGGTTAGCCCCGGTAGCAAAGGCATTCATTTCTGGCGAGTCATAGACCGCCACTTCCGGCATACCAATGCCTGCCGCTTTCGCTTGCTTGGCCACGGTATTCATCAGCCAGTGCTCAGTAGCATTACGCGGCTGAGTGATCACCACAGCGCCGGTAGAGCGCTTAGCCATCCACTTAGACATCAGTAACGAGATAAAGGAGCCACCAAAGCCAAAAATCGCGGCAAACACCAGTAAGCCGCCGATACTGCTATGGTCTATTCCCAGAAAGCTGAACACGATATTTAATACAATGCTCAGAACTAAAATCACCGCTAAGTTAGTTGCCAGAAATAACAACACCCGTTTCATCGATACACCCTCTTAAGATTTACTGCACCTGTATATATGGGCATAGACCATGAATTCAATTTCTGGTTGCCGTTTTACGGCAAAAAATATGAAAAGTCAGGTAAAACGTGTAAGTAAATATAAGCACTCACAACGGCCTAAGTCAGATGTTGTTCTAAGGCTGCCGCTAACTGAAGCGCGATTTCCGGCTTAGCGACAGCGGCATAAGGCACAGTAGCCAGCAAGGGCGCCTGAATACGCTGCGTTAAGTCCGCAATATTTTGTGCCAGATACAGCATATCCGGGCTGATAATATTGGCGACCCAACCAAGGATTTTGGCGCCACTGCGCTCTAATTCCCGCACAGTGAGCATGGCATGATTTAAACAGCCCAGCTTAATGCCTACCACTAACACCACCGGCAATTGCTGTTCCAGCACCCAATCCGCCAGATAACGCTTATCCGATAAGGGTAATAACCAACCGCCAGCGCCCTCGATTAAAATGCGCTGCGCCTGAGTTTGCTGTAACTGCTGCAAATGTGCAGTCAGTTGTGGCTCATCCAGCCTGATACCGGCCGCCGCGGCCACCAGATGCGGTGCGGCCGGTTCAGCTAAACACACCGGATTATGCTGCGCATAAGGTAACGCGATACCAGAATGCTGCTGCAACAGTAACGCGTCACTATTTTGCAGGCTGCCATCCGCCGCCTGCTCTGCACCCGCTGCCAGCGGTTTCGCGCCCAGCGCAGTAATGCCCAAAGCGGCATAGCCTTGTAACAACAAGGCACTGACATAGGTCTTACCGGCATCGGTATCAGTGCCGGTAACAAAAAAACAGTGTTGGTTCATCATTAATCCCTGCATGGCTTGCTAAGCTGTAACACCGCAACCTGATAGCTGGCCGTTAAACCTGAAGCACTGGCATTCGGATAGGCCGCCGCAACCTGTTGCCAGTAACCCTTGCCGGTTAACCCCTGCCGCCCACGATTGGCAATATAACTGGCGCCCAATTGTTTTAACTCTTTTGCCAGCGCAAAGATATCCGGGTAGCTAAGGTCAAGCTGATAGCTATGCACTTGCCAGCTTGCGCCTGAGGCCTCTGCGGCGGCGCTGAGTGCATTGAGGGGTAAAAAATGTTGCACATGCTGGTGTTGATCCACGGCGGCGAAGGCGGTCTGCAACTCGCTAAGGGTGCCGGCAACTAAGGTCGTGACCACAGCCCGGCCCCCTGGCGTCAGTACCCGGCTAATTTCGCGCAGAACCTGAGCTGGCTCAGGGCACCACTGCAGCATTAAACTGGAAAATACGGTATTGATACTGGCATCAGCCAGTGGGATCGCCGCCGCATCGGCTAACAGATAATGCGCCGCCTGCCCCTGTGCCTTGGCCGCAGCCAGCATGCCGGGACTAAAATCCAGCGCAGTCAGCGTTTCGGTATGTGGTGCTAACTCCGGATGCAGCCAACCCGGGCCGCAGCCCAAATCGAGCGTGTTGCCCAGTGTTGTGCCTGTAAGCGAACCGGCAGCCGTTAAACCGGCCAACGCCTGATAGGCGACCTGGCGCTGTAAGCGGGCCGCGTGCTGATAACTGGCCGCGGCTTTACCAAAACAGGCGGCGATGGCGCCCTGAGAAGCTTGTATTACAGCCTGCATTAAAAGTACTGCCTTAAGGTATTGATTAAAAACCGGATATCGTCCGGCTGATGACTGGCGCTCAGCGTTATGCGTAACCTGGCGCTATTAGGTGGTACCGTCGGTGGCCGGATCGCGGTTAGCCAAATCCCCTGTTGTTGCAAGGCCTGGCTCAGTGCCAAAGCACGACTGGCTTCGCCTAATAGCAGCAGCTGAATGGCACTGTGCTGGCTGCGATCCAGCCAGCTTGTCGTCGCCTCTTCTGCATGCAGCAGCGGTAAACCGGCCTCTGCTGCCAGTTGTCGGAACAAGCGGATATTGTCCTGTAGCAGGTCACGTCGCCACTGCTCAGTGCGAACTAAGCGGATGGCACAGTGCACCGCCGCGCAAAGTGCCGGTGGCAGCGCTGTGCTGTAAATATAATGTTTGGCAAACTGTTCCAGATACTCGATAACGGTGCTGTTCGCTGCCAGAAAAGCACCGCTGGCGCCCAGGGCTTTGCCAAAATTGGCCATGGTGCAGAACAGCTCGCTGTTTGCCACCCCCTGAGCCGCCGCGGTACCTCGCCCCTCAGGCCCCAGTACGCCTATACCATGCGCATCATCCAGTAGCAGCGCGGCCTGATGCTGCTGACACAGCTTCAGCATAGCCGGCAAATCCGGACTATCACCATCCATACTAAAGACACCTTCAGTCACCACCAACTGATGTCTGGCGCTGACGGTTTTTTGTAACAGCTTTTCTAAGGAAGCCAACTTATTATGCGCAAAACGCCGCAGTGGCTGCTTGGCCTGCGAAGGATGCTGCTGCGCAGCGCTAATCAGGGAGGCATGGCAGAGCTTATCGAGCAGCAGCTGATCATCGGCACTGGCCAGACACTCCAGCATACTTTGGTTAGCGGCAAAGCCCGAGCTAAACAGCAAGACCCGCTCGACACCAAGCCAATCACAAAGCTCGGTACTTAACGCCTGATGCGCGGCATGAAAACCCGTTACCAGCGGTGAGCCGGTACTGCCCACCCCATATTGGCTGACCGCATCACACAGCGCTTGCTGGACTTTGGGCTCGCTGGCCAACCCCAGATAGTCATTACCGGAAAAATTCAGATACTGCCGGCCATTGACATGCAATAACCGGCCAGAGACGGCGCCAAGTGCCCTGGTGCTACGCCTGAGCGCCTTAGCCTCGCGCTCGGCAAGTGCCTGTTGCATGGCGGCAAGCTGCATGGCGCTTAGCCTGCAGCATGATATAGCGGCGGATTTTGCTGCTCTTTAATGGCATCGGCCAGTGCCAGCGCATGGGCTTCATCCGACACATCCTGGCGCTTTTCCGGCACTATGCCGAGCTTGGCAAATAATTGCATATCCGCATCCGCCGCCGGGTTTTCGGTGGTCAGCAGTTTGTCACCGTAGAAAATGGAGTTGGCACCGGCGAAAAAGCATAGCGCCTGCATCTGTTCATTCATCCGGCTACGGCCAGCAGATAAGCGAACATGGCTTTGTGGCAACATAATACGGGCGACGGCAATGGTACGGATAAATTCAAAACCGTCCAGATCGGCGACATTCTCCAGTGGTGTGCCTTCTACCTTGACCAGCATATTAATTGGCACACTCTCCGGATGCAGCGGCAAATTAGCAATTTGCATTAGTAACGCCGAGCGGTCATTAGCACTTTCGCCCATACCGACAATGCCACCACAACAGACTTTCATGCCGGCATCGCGCACATGGCTCAGCGTATCCAGTCGATCCTGATAACTGCGGGTGGTGATAATCTCACCATAAAACTCCGGCGAAGTATCCAGGTTGTGGTTGTAGTAATCCAGGCCTGCTGCGGCCAGTGAATGCGCCTGCTCCGGCTCCAGCTTACCCAGAGTCATACAGGTTTCCAGGCCCATGGCTTTTACACCACGCACCATTTCAATTAAATACGGCATATCGCGCTGCTTAGGGTTACTCCAGGCGGCGCCCATACAAAAGCGGCTGGCGCCCTTGTCTTTCGCGGCCGCAGCCTGGCGCAGCACCTTTTCTACCTCTAGCAGCCGCTCACGCTCAAGGCCGGTATTGTAATGGCCACTTTGCGGGCAATACTTACAATCTTCGGCACAGGCACCGGTTTTAATCGACAGTAAGGTGCTAACCTGCACCTCATTGGCATTAAAATGTGCCCGGTGCACCGACTGTGCCTGAAACAATAGATCGTTAAAGGGTAAGGCGAACAGCGCGTTAACCTCGGCTAAAGTCCAGTTATGGCGGGGAGTAACCTGAAAAAAAGATGTGGCCTGCATGGGGATCCCTGTTATCAGCGTAGCAGCATTGAGCCGCAATGGTTTTTCCGCTAGTCTAGCGACCAACCCTGGCTTGTCAACGCAGACCTGCCATCAAAGTTTACTATTGATTATTTTATGAGCATAAATCTGGATTTTGATCGCCTGCATATCTGGCACCCCTATACGTCGATGTTATCGCCACTACCGGTTTATCCGATAGTGCGGGCCGATGGCTGCGAACTGGAGTTGGAAGACGGCCGTAAACTGATTGACGGCACCGCCTCCTGGTGGTCAGCCGTGCATGGTTATAATCACCCACGGCTGAATCAGGCCATCAGCAGCCAACTTAGCCAGATGGCGCACGTAATGTTTGGCGGCATTACCCATCAACCGGCGGTGGCACTCTGTCAGCAGCTGCTTAAGATGGTTCCGGCCAATCTCAGCAAGGTTTTCCTGGCCGACAGCGGCTCTATTGCGGTAGAAGTGGCGCTAAAAATGGCGCTGCAATACTGGCAAGGCGTGGGGAAAACCCAAAAAAACCGGCTGGTGAGTCTACGCAAAGGCTACCATGGGGATACCTTTGCGGCGATGGCGGTCTGCGACCCGCATGACAGTATGCATAGTATGTTTAGCCAGTTACTGCCACAGCATGATTTCCTGCCGGCACCACAGAGTGCTTTTGCCGGCCCCTTTGACGCTAACGATCTGACGCCACTACGTGATCTGCTGCGCCAGTCTGCCAATGACATCGCCGCCATCATTCTGGAGCCGATCGTTCAGGGCTATGGTGGTATGCGCTTTTATCATCCGGATTATTTACGTGGTGTACGTGAGCTCTGTGACCAGTATCAGGTGCTGCTGATTGCCGATGAAATTGCTACCGGCTTTGGCCGCAGCGGTAAGCTATTTGCCTGTGAGCATGCGGCAATCAATCCGGATATCCTGTGTCTGGGCAAGGCGTTAAGTGGTGGCTATCTGACGCTGGCCGCCACGCTGTGCAGCGATGAAATTGCCCGCGGTATTAGTTTAAGTGCAGCCGGCGGTTTAATGCATGGCCCGACTTTTATGGCCAATCCGCTGGCCTGTGCGGTAGCACTGGAGAGTATCCGCATCATTGCCGAGGGGCATTGGCAACAGCAAGTGGCGGCGATTGAACAACAGCTTAGCGCGGAGTTAGCCCCCTGTGCTAAGCTTGCGGCAGTCAAACAAGTGCGGGTACTGGGCGCCATTGGCGTGCTGGAAATGCGGCAAAAAGTGGATGTGGCGAAATTACAGGCCGGGTTTGTCGAGCGCGGCGTCTGGATCCGGCCCTTTAATAACCTGATCTATATTATGCCGCCCTTTACCATTAGCAGTGCACAGCTAAGCCGTCTCTGTTGGTCGATGTACGAGGTCGCCTCGTCGTGCTAGAGTAAACCGGATAACGCAACAGGCCGTAGTTTTTGTGCCTAATCACAATAAATTATTGGAGCCCATAATGAAAATAACCAAACCTCTTAGCCTCTTAACCGGCGCCGCGCTGTTACTGTGTAGCAGCGTGGCGTTGGCCAACCGCTTTGCCGATGTGCAGGTTAATGCTACCCCGCTGAAAGACAGCGTTTATATGCTGACCGGCGCTGGCGGTAATATGGCCGCAGTCGCAACCAGCGACGGCGTACTATTGATTGACAGTCAGTATGCCGAGCTGGCGGATAAAATTCGCGCTACGTTAAAAACCTTAAGCCCGGCTGAGCTCACTACGCTGATTAATACCCATATGCATGGCGATCATGTTGGTGGTAATGCGGCACTGGCCGCCAATGCCAATATTATCGCCCATGCCAATGTCAAAACCCGCCTTAGCGCTGATAACAATTTCGACCGTGCGGGCCTACCAAAAACCACCATCATCGAGAAAACTACCATTAATCATCATGGCGTTGAAATGGTACTGGAGCCGATGCCGGCCAGCCATACTGATGGTGATTTACTGATTTGGTTCCCGAAACAAAACATTGTGCATATGGGCGATTTAATGTTCCAGGGCCGCTTTCCGTTCGTCGACACCAATAACGGCGGTAATGTGCAGCAATATATTGAAAATACCCGCTATGTGATTAGCCAAATTGATGACCAAACGCAGGTGATTCCGGGCCATGGTGAGCTGACTAATAAAGCCGGCTTACAGCGAGAACTGGCTATGATGGAGCAAACGCTGACGCTGGTGACTGCCGCCAAACAGCAAGGCGTCTCTGAAGCCGAACTGATTGCCAAGGGCCTTGGCGACGAGTTCAAAGCCTGGCACTGGAACTTTATTACCGAAGAGCGCTGGATCAAAACCCTGTATCAGGCGGTACCCTGATGCTAAAACGCCTGAGCCTGCTTGGCGCACTGTTTTTCAGCGCCGCTATCTTGTCACAAACCCCGGGTGAGCCAGTGCAGTATCTGTTGTCGCAAATAAATGGCAGCAGCGCGAACCAACTGGCGCTGACAGATGGCAGTCTCTGGCGTTTAACGGCACCGCGGGCTTTAGCCCGTGGTAGCGCTATTCTTATTAGCGGCCGTAACTTACGTACTGGCAACGTACAGGCATTAAGTGGCGGCTTTCAGTTTGACCTGAGTTATCAGGATGGTCAGCTGCCGGCGCAACAAGGTTATAAGCTGCAATTGATAGCCAGTCAGCAGGATGGCAAGCAACTGCTGCTGGAAAATAATATCCGGCTTTGGGTGCTGGATGCGGATCGACTCGAAAGCCGGCACTTTCGGGGTACAGCTGAGGTGATCCTAAGTGCCGATGGTCAGCAGCTTATTTATTTACCTAATTTGAAAAAGGTGCAGGTCCGTCAGGTCGCAGCACCCTAGTACGCAACTTTCTTCCGGCAAGCCAACTCTTTTCTGCTGGCGCAACTTTTTGCTTGTATTCAGCCTTGCGCCAAGTATCATTACTGCTTTAATTCAATCCGGGCGCTAGAGCTGATGCCGCCCCTGCTTGTCCCTTTGGAGTTGTTTGCATGACGCATGCTGTTATTAAAGATGTTCTGGCCGGTCGCTATGCGGTTGGCGAAAAGATCACGGTAAAAGGCTGGATCCGCACCCGCCGCGATTCAAAAGCCGGTATTTCCTTTTTAGCCGTGCATGACGGCAGCTGTTTTGATGCGGTACAGGCCGTGGTTCCTGCCAATCTGGCCAATTACGAAACAGAAGTAAAGCGTCTGACCACCTCGTGCTCTGTGGCGGTTTCAGGTGTTATCGCCCGCTCTGAAGGTCAGGGCCAGGCGTATGAAATTCAGGCCGATGTTGTTGAGGTATTAGGCTGGGTAGAGAACCCGGATACTTACCCTATGGCCCCCAAACGCCACAGCATGGAATATTTGCGCGAGCAGGCACACCTGCGGCCACGTACCAATATTATGGGCGCCGTCACCCGGGTGCGGCATTGTCTGGCACAGGCCATTCACCGCTTTTTTCATGAGCAGGGTTATTACTGGATCAGTACGCCAATTATTACCGGCTCTGATACCGAAGGTGCCGGTGAGATGTTCCGCGTCAGTACGCTGGATATTCACAACCTGCCACGTAACGACCAGGGTAAAATCGATTTTAGCCAGGACTTCTTTGGTAAAGAGACCTTCTTAACGGTATCAGGTCAGCTGAATGGCGAAGCCTATGCCTGTGCGCTGTCTAAGATCTATACCTTTGGCCCAACCTTCCGTGCCGAGAACTCTAACACCAGCCGCCATCTGGCTGAATTCTGGATGATTGAACCGGAAGTCGCCTTTGCTGAGCTAAAAGATATCGCCCAGCTGGCCGAAGATATGCTGAAATACGTGTTTAAAGCGGTACTGACCGAGCGCGCCGATGATTTAGCCTTCTTTGCCGAGCGGATTGACGCCGATGCAATTAACCGGTTGGAAAAGGTGGTGAACTCTAGCTTTGTGCGGATGGACTACACCGATGCCATCGAAATTCTGAAAAACTGCGGTAAGAAATTCGAGTACCCGGTGGAATGGGGTGTCGATCTGCAGTCTGAACACGAGCGCTATCTGGCCGAAGAGCATATTGGTGCTCCTATCATTATGCAAAACTACCCGAAAGACATTAAAGCCTTCTATATGCGCTTAAATGAAGACGGTAAAACCGTGGCCGCGATGGACGTCCTGGCACCGGGTATCGGCGAGATTATCGGCGGTAGTCAGCGTGAAGAGCGCCTCGAAATGCTGGATAAGCGTATGGATGAGATGGGCCTGAACAAAGAAGATTACGGCTGGTATCGCGATTTACGCCGCTACGGTACTGTACCGCATGCCGGTTTTGGCTTGGGTTTTGAGCGTTTAGTATCTTATGTAACCGGTGTCGGTAACGTGCGCGATGTAATTGCGTTCCCACGGACACCGGGTAATGCAGAGTTCTAAACACTGACTGGGCAAGGCTTCGGCATCAGCATTGCCGGGAAATCAACAGTGCCGGGGAAAGCCCGGTACTTGCAAAAAAGAACCCGCAACAATTGCGGGTTCTTTTTTGGTGAGGAATAAACCGTTGGACCGGATTGTCCCACTACGCATGCCAGCGACTAAAACTCGCTAAAGAAAGCGTCTGCATCCAGCGGCGTACGATTAGGCGCACCGCCATTTGGCGTGCCGAGATATAAAAAGCCAACAATTTCATCATCCGCTGCCAGCTCAAACGCCTGCTTAACATAATCATACTGAGTGTAAGCGCCGGTGCGCCAAATGCCACCATAACCTAAGGCAAAGGCCATTTGCTGCATTGCCATCACCGCACAGGCGGTTGATTGCACCTGCTCGGCTGCCGGCACCTTGGCATGCTCGGTAACTTTGGCGATACAGACGATAACCATCGGTGCCCGCAATGGCAATTGCCGGGCGCGCTCCTGCAGCTCCAGTGACAAGGTTGGATCTTCTTCAATGGCGGCTTCGGCAAAGACATCACCCAGCCGGGTTAGCGCTGCTTTACCCTGCACTACCACAAAACGCCACGGACGTAAGGCGCCATGATCCGGCACCTGCACCGCGGCACGTTTAATCAGTGCCATAGCCTCAGCTGAGGGAGCCGGCTCGGTTAGGCGCGGCGAAGAATAACGGCTGGTCAGAAGAGTTAATGCATCCATAAACTTACCTGTAAATAGCGAGAGCTGTTGCTGCGCAGGCTATCAAAAAAAACCGTCTGACTCACGGCAATTTTGCAGCAAGCTGCGCAAGTGGCGATTAACTCCGCGAAAACTGCTCAGTCAACGCCTGTTGGTAAAGCTGAATATAACTTTGCACCGAGCTTTGCCAGCTAAAGTTCTGCTGCATACCGCGTAATTGCACCGCCCGATAGGCTGGCTGTTGCAGATAAAGTTGCTCGGCTTGCTGTAACGCCGACAATAAAGCGGCGATACTGACATCACTAAAACCAATGCCCGTTGCGGCCTGGTCTGGCCATGGGACAACGGTATCTTGCAACCCCCCGGTTAACCGCACCAAAGGCACAGCGCCATATTTCAGACTGTACAGCTGATTTAAGCCACAGGGTTCGAATAACGACGGCATTAAAAAGAAGTCACCGGCCGCTTCAGTCTGGTGTGCCAGGGTCTCATCAAAGCCCTCAAAAAAACGGAACTGCGCCGGAAAATCTTCCTGTAATTGGTAAAGTTGCCGGCAATAATGTTGCTCGCCACTGCCAACAATAAACACCTGCACCTTACTTAGCGCCAAAAACTGGCGCAGTGCCGGGATCAGATAGTCATAGCCTTTCTGACCGGTGATCCGGCTTACCGCCACCATTAACGGCACGTCCGCCGCCGGTAAATGAAACCGGGCTTTTAGCTGTTGTTTACAGGCTGCTTTGCCACTTAGATCGGTGCTATCGAAATTTTTAATCAAGGTTAAATCGGTGGCCGGATCCCACTGCTGATAATCGCAGCCATTCAGAATACCGACAAAATCAGCTTGCCGTTGTTGATATAAGCGGGCCAAACCATTGGCCGCTGGCTCCGATAACAACTCGTCACGATAGCCCTGGCTGACGGTATTCACTTTGGCCGCATAGCGAATGCCCTGCTCCAGCATATTCAGAAAGTGATCCTGCTGCTGCGCCAGTTCCAGCTTACCAAACCACTCTGCGCCGGCCGTTAACTGATAGGCGCCATTATGGATAGTAAACACAAAGGGGACCCTGCCAAGTACCGGGTCCTGCGCATAATGCTGTTTTAAATAGGCCGCTGTCACTGCGGTTTGCCAGTCATGGCCATGGATCAGATCGACATCCGGTAAATACAGCCGGCACCATTCCAGCGCCGCTTTGCAGAAAAAACCAAAGCGCAGCGGATTGTCGGCATAACCCTGATCACCATCATCATAGGGCCGCTCACGATGAAAAAAATCATGATGCTCCAGTAAGCGGATATCCACCCCCCCCTGACTGGTTTGCGCCAACTGCCGTACCGCGCAGCCCAGTGGCCGGCCGCCTAAATGAAAATAAACCGAGTGCCACTCCCCGGTTGGCCGGCTGTACAGATTGGTATATTGCGGCAATAAAACGGTGACCTGATGGCCAGCATCAACCAGCCCTTGCGCTATGCCGCGACAGGCATCTGCCAGCCCACCGGTTTTGATCAGCCCTTCATATTCACTACATAACAACAGAACTCGCACCAGGCAGATCCTTTTTTTAGCGGGCAGCCTTAGCTGCCACTGTCATCATCAAAACCCACTTTGGCCCCTTTCGGGATCACCACCACACCACCTGGCGAGATATGAAACCGCTTGCGATCCGCTTCAATATCCTCACCAATCACAGTGCCGGGTGCTATCTTAACATCTTTGTCGATGATGGCACGGCGAATACGGCAGCCACGGCCGATATCGTTATTGCCCATCAGTACGCATTTTTCGATATAGCTATGGCTATGTACATGCACGTTGTAACCCAGTATCGACTGATAAACGATAGAGCCGCTGACAATACAACCCGCTGCGACCATTGAGCTAATCGCCTGCCCGGTACGGTTCGCCTGATCATGCACAAATTTCGCCGGCGGCATCGGTGGCGTATAGCTACGCAGTGGCCAGTAACGGTTGTATACATCAAACGGCGGATCAATAGAAATCAGATCCATATTGGCTTCATAATAAGAGTCCAGCGTACCAACATCACGCCAGTAACCGGAACTGCTCTCCGATTCACCACGGATTTTGTTGGTCGAGAAATCATAGACAAAGACTTCACCGCCCGGCACCAGGCCCGGAATAATATTATGGCCAAAATCATGTTTGGAGTCTGGATTAGCGGCATCGTCGTTTAACACCTTAACCAGACATTTGGCTTCAAAAATATAGTTACCCATCGAGGCCAACACCATATCGGGCCGGCCGGGGATGGTTTTCGGATCCTGTTTCGGTTTTTCCTGAAAACCGATCATCCGGCCGTCGGCATCGACTTCAATAATGCCAAACTCATGCGCCTGCGACACCGGTACCGGAATGGCAGCCACCGTCAACTTAGCCTGCTTTTTGCGATGAAAGTCCAGCATTTGCCGCACATCCATCTTATAAATATGGTCGCCACCAAAAACACAGATATGCTCCGGATCCAAGCCTTCAATTAAATGCAGGTTTTGATAGATGGCATCAGCCGTGCCCAAATACCAGTGCTTACCGGTTTGCATCTGGGCTGGGATAGGATCAATAAAACGGTTGGTAATGCCGCCGACCCGCCAGGCGCGGCTTAGGTGTTTCATTAGAGAGTGCGATTTAAACTGCGTAATCACAAAAATTTGCAGCAAGTCTGAGTTCACAAAGTTGTTTAAGACAAAGTCAATGATCCGGTAGTTACCACCGAACGGCACCGCTGGTTTCGCCCGCACGCCGGTTAAAGGCGCCAAACGGGTACCTTCACCACCCGCCAGAATCATCGTTAATACACCTGACATAGTTTCTCCCCTTTAGCACTGTGCCTGGCACAGTGGTTCCATATAATGAAATTGATACTGTGTTATCCCCGGGGTTGGTCTTGGTTGTGCGGGGTTCAGGCGATTGCTGCAGGCTTTTCACTGCACTGCTTGGCCTTCACCTGCTATGCAATAGCAATACCAATATCTGACTACTGCTTGGCGGCTTTGCATTTTATTAGTGTTAATGAAACTACTAATAAAGATAGCAGCTAATACTGCGTAAAAATAGGGCAAGTAAAGGACAAAAAGATGACAAAGAGATGACCGGTCGCACTTTTTTGGTGCAACCGGTCGATCAAAGGTCGGGAACCCGGCCAGAGCCAGGCAAAAACGACTAGATTTGTGCCGCCAGCTCCGCGCCCTGACGAATGGCGCGCTTGGCATCAAGCTCGGCAGCAACATCCGCACCGCCTATTAAATGCACTTTCTGCCCCCGCTCAATTAAACCTTGTTGCAGCGCCCGCAGCGGCTCCTGACCGGCACAGATCACCACATTATCCACCGCCAGGCAGCGCTCTTCGTTATTAATGCTGATCCAAAGCCCGGCATCATCTACTTTCAGATAATTTACGCCGGCCAGCATTTCCACGCCTTTTTTCTGCAACGAGGCCCGGTGTGCCCAGCCCGAGGTTTTACCCAGGCCAGAGCCAACCTTGGTATTCTTGCGCTGCAACAAATAGATCTTGCGCTTGGCAGGCTCAGCCGGCTCGGCTTTTAGCAAGGCACCACGCGCCTGATAGGCCTTATCAACGCCCCAGTCTTTTAACCAGGCATCCGGTTGCAACGTCAGTGAATGCTCTTCGGTCAGATATTCCGATACATCAAAGCCAATGCCACCGGCGCCAATAATAGCCACATGCTTACCCACGGCTTTATGGTCGCGCAGCACATCCAGATAACTCAGTACTTTCGGATGGTCCTGCCCCGGCAAACCAATATCACGCGGCACTATCCCGGTGGCCAGAATAATCTCATCAAAGCCACCAGCGCTTAACGACTCCACGCTTTGCTCGGCATTTAAATGCAGCTTAATGGCATGCAGCTCTAGCATCCGGCCGTAATAACGCAGGGTTTCATGGAACTCTTCTTTGCCCGGAATTTGTTTGGCGTAGTTAAACTGGCCGCCGATTTGGTGCGATTTATCAAATAAGTGCACCTCATGGCCACGCTGCGCAGCATAAACACTAAAGGCCAGGCCAGCCGGGCCGGCACCCACTACCGCCAGCTTTTTACGGGTTGTAGCCGGGGTAAAATTCAGCTCAGTCTCGTAACAGGCGCGCGGATTTACTAAACAACTGGCACGCTTTTGCTGGAAGATATGATCCAGGCAGGCCTGATTACAGGCAATACAGGTATTAATCAGATCAGCCTCATCAGCAGCCGCTTTATTCACAAAGTCGGCGTCAGCCAGGAAAGGTCGCGCCATACACACCAGATCGGCCTGGCCGTTAGCCAGAATATCTTCCGCTACCTGTGGATCGTTAATGCGGTTAGTGGCAATCACCGGCACGGACAGCTCTTTGCGCACCCGTTCCGTGATCCAGCTAAAGGCAGCCCGCGGTACCCGGGTGGTAATGGTCGGGATCCGTGCCTCATGCCAGCCAATGCCGGTATTAATCATCGTCGCCCCTGCCTTGGCAACGCCCTTACCCAAAGCGACGACTTCATCAAAGGTATTACCGTCTTCTACCAAATCGAGCATAGACAGCCGGTAAATAATAATAAAGTCCTTACCACAGGCTTCACGCACCGCCCGCACCGTTTCCAGCGCAAAACGGCTGCGGTTATCAAAGCTTCCGCCCCATTCATCGGTACGCTGGTTAGTGCGCTGACAAATAAACTGATTAATCAGGTAGCCTTCCGAGCCCATAATTTCCACACCATCGTAACCGGCTTTTTTCGCCAGTTTGGCGGCATTGGCAAAGTCTTTAATGGTGGCACGCACCTGACGGCCAGACAGCTCTGATGGCTTAAACGGGGTAATGGGTGATTTAATTTTGCTGGGGGCGACGTTAAACGGATGATAACCATAGCGACCAGCATGTAACAGTTGCAGGCAGATCTTGGCGCCGTGCTGATGTACAGCTTCAGTGACCTGCTTATGCTTGCCAACCTGCCACCAGAAGCTCAACTGACAGCCAAAAGGTACCAGATTGCCGCGAAAATTCGGGCTGATACCGCCGGTAATAATTAACCCGACACCGCCTTTCGCGCGTTCAGCATAAAAGGCCGCCAGTTTACTAAAACCATTTTTCTCTTCTTCCAGGCCGGTATGCATCGACCCCATAATCACTCTGTTGCGTAATGTTGTGAAACCGAGATCGAGCGGTTGTAATAATTGTTGATAAGCCACATAAACCTCTCTGGTCGTACCTGTCATAAATGCCAGACTCTAGCGAGTTTGGCGCCGTTTCGCAAGCGATATACATTTTCTTACAAATTCGGTTTCGACTTTGCAGCAAAAGCAGTTAGCATACTTAATGCAAAAAATCGTTCGAGACACAGGAATATCTCATGGCAGAAAAAAAGAAAGGCATCATCCGGCGCTTCTTTGGCGCGATCTGGGCCGTCTATAAGGGCTTTCGCTCCACCGTGCTTAATATCATCTTTATTTTATTTGTGATCTTAATTGGCAGCGCCATCTTCGGTGGCGGCGACAAAGTCAAAGTGGCGAAAACCTCTGCCCTTTACCTGAATCTGAGAGGCGATCTGGTTGAAGAAAAACGCTTTGTTGATCCTATCGCCGCCATTATGAATCAGAGCCTGGGTGGCCAGGAAGAAACGCCGGAGATCCTGGTTAGCGATCTGGTTGCGGTAATTAATCATGCCGCTAAAGATAACCGCATTCAGGCCATGGTGCTGGATTTATCCGGCTTAGGTCGTGCTTCACTGGACAAGATGCTGGCCGTTGGCAGCGCGATTGAGAATTTCAAGCAAGGCGGTAAAAAAGTATTCGCCTACGGCGCCTTCTTTGCCCAAAACCAGTATTTTCTGGCCAGCTATGCTGATCAAATCAGCCTGGAGCCAATGGGTGCTGTGATCCTGGAAGGTTACGGCAGCTATCCGATGTTCTACAAGAGCGCACTGGAAAAACTGAAGGTCAGCACCCATGTGTTCCGCGTGGGTACCTATAAATCTGCGGTAGAGCCCTACACCCGCGATGATATGTCTGCTGAAGCCAAAGAAGCCAATATCGCCTGGTTAAATGCGCTGTGGCAGGAATATAAAGAACAGGTTGCCGGCCGTCGTGGCTTTGCACTGGATAACTTTGACGAAACCTTTGCCGGTCTGTATGCCAAGGTGGCTGCCGCCGAGGGCGATTTAAGCAAGTACGCGCTGGAAAACAAGCTGGTTGATAGTATCCAAACCCGCGAAGAGTTCCGTCGCAGCTTAATTGCCGTTGTCGGTAAGAACGACAAAAATACCTACAACCATGTGACCTTCGATGATTACAGCAAGCTGGTGTTACCGGCCAAGCAGTTTGATAATCCGATGACCGAAAAAGTCGCCGTTGTCGTGGCCCGCGGTATGATTATCGATGGTACCGCTAAAGCCGGCACCATCGGTGGTGACTCTACTGCGGCGCTGTTACGTCGTGCCCGTCATGACGATAAAGTAAAAGCCGTAGTACTGCGCATTGACAGCGGCGGCGGCAGCGCCTTCGCGTCAGAAGTGATTGGTCAGGAAATTACCCTGCTGCGTGAAGCTGGCAAACCAGTTATAGCATCTATGGGCGCAGTTGCTGCCTCAGGTGGTTACTGGATTGCCGCCCCAGCCAATGAAATTTGGGCTGCCCCGACTACGATCACCGGCTCTATTGGTATCTTCGGTTTAATGCACACGCTGGAAAATGCGATGCAAACTCTGGGCTTAAACGTGGATGGCGTAGGTACCACTGAGCTGGCAGGCCTATCGGCCGGTGTTCCGCTGTTTAAAGGGTTAAATGACCCAATGAAAGATTTAATGCAGCTGCTGATCGAGCGCGGTTATACCGAATTCCTGACCATGGTGGGTAAAAACCGCAATATGAGCGTGGAAGCGGTAGATAAGGTTGCCCAAGGCCGCGTCTGGACCGGCCGGATGGCGCAGGAGTTTGGCCTGGTGGATAAACTGGGTACCTTCGACGATGCTATTGCCCGTGCTGCGGAAATGGCTGGCCTGGATAACTACGATGTCAAAGTGATCCAACAGGAGTTAAGCCCGGCAGAGCAATTCTTTGTTGATATGTTTGGTGCTGCCCAGGCCAAAGGTTGGGTACCGAGCTTCGGCCAGTCGATGCAAAACCGTGCCCTGCGTCAGTTAAGCCAGCAGGTACAACAGGACTTCCTGTTAATGAACCAGTTTAATGACCCTAATGGTATCTACTCCTACTGCCTGAGCTGCCAGATCCACTGACAGCCCCGCCAATAACGATTACAATGCCCGGCAATGACCGGGCATTTTTTTAAGGTTCACATGCAGAGAAAACGTATCTATGTCGCTTATACCGGCGGTACCATCGGTATGCAGCAATCCACCCGTGGCTTTATTCCGGTTCCGGGCTTTTTAACCGACACGGTAAAACGGATGCCGGAGTTTTACCGGCCGGAAATGCCGGAGTTTGACATTCATGAGTATCACCCGGTGATTGACTCGTCCGATATGACGCCCGCCCACTGGCTGGCGATCGCCAAGGATATCCAGTCGAACTACCAACAGTATGATGGCTTTGTGGTACTGCATGGCACCGATACCATGGCTTATACCGCCTCAGCGCTGTCTTTTATGCTGGAAAATCTGCAAAAACCGGTAATTATTACCGGCTCACAAATTCCACTGGCGCAGTTACGTTCGGACGGCCAGGTTAATCTGCTAAATGCGCTTTACCTGGCAGCGAATTATCCGATTGCAGAAGTCGCCTTGTTCTTTAACAACCAGTTATTCCGCGGCAATCGCGCCACCAAAGCCGATGCTGATGGCTTTAATGCCTTTGCCTCACCTAACTTTCCACCGCTGCTGGAAGCCGGTATCCATATCAAATTACAGGCCGGTAAACTGAGTAACCCAAATCAGCCATTGCCACTGCAAGTCGCCGATATTACGCCACAACCGATCAGCGTCGTCACGCTTTATCCGGGCATTACTACTGATGTGATCAGTAATATGCTGGCCGCCCCGGTACGGGCGCTGATTATTAAATCTTTTGGGGTCGGTAATGCGCCACAGCGCCCGGAGTTATTACAGGTACTGGAAGATGCCACCGCACGCGGTCAGGTGTTAGTTAACTGCACTCAATGCTTTAAAGGTAAGGTGAATATGGATGGCTACGCCACCGGCAACGCCCTGCACCGCGTTGGCGTCATCAGCGGTTTTGATATGACGCTGGAAGCCAGCCTGACCAAGCTGCATTACCTGCTAAGCAAACCACTCAGCCCGGAGCAGATCCGCACTCAGATGCAGCAAGATCTGCGCGGTGAATTAACCCTGTAAGCGTAAAAACTGCCATAGCTTCCCCGCGCCATGACTCCGGTATGCTTGCCGTACCGGAGTCGGTTCTGCGATAGCAAACTAAGCAACTACCTTAACGCTACACCAAACCTCGACTCCGGTATGCTTGTCGTACCGGAGTCGGTCCTGCGATAGCAAACTACGCAGCTACCTTAACGCTACACCAAACCTCGACTCCGGTATGCTTGCCGTACCGGAGTCGGTCCTGCGATATCAAACTAAGCAACTACCTTAACGCTACACCAAACCTCGACTCCGGTATGCTTGCGTACCGGAGTCGATCCTGCGATAGCAAACTAAGCAACTATCTTAACGCTACACCAAACCTCGACTCCGGTATGCTCGTCGTACCGGAGTCGGTCCTGCGATATCAAACTAAGCAACTACCTTAACGCTACACCAGACCTCGACTCCGGTATGCTTGCCGTACCGGAGTCGGTCCTGCGATCTCAACCAACTCTCTCCCTGGACGCTTGCCAAAAACGCTCCGCGGTTTGTAACACCACATCCGCAGCCACATTCACTGATACCGGGATATTGACATCCAGCCCCATGCTAAAGCGTTGTAATACCGGCTTTTTTAACTGGCTACAAAATGCGCCGGGCTTAAGACCAATGCGCAGATGAGGCGGTAACCGGGGGTCGGTATAGAAAATATCCATCCGGGCGATTTCATGCCACGGAATAAGATCGATACCATGCATGGCCTTTATATTGCCGTAGCTTATCCCGAAACGGCTAAGCACTATTTCTTGCGGCCAGTTTTGGCAGTGTAATTTGCAAAGCCAAAGCCCTAATAGCAGGAAAACAGCAAGAGCCACGGTAACGGCCAGTCTTACCACTAATGGCTCTGCCCCCAACAGAAATAATTGAATAAACAGCAAAAAACCAAAGAAAATCAGCGCGATATGTTTGATGCTTATTCCCCGGCGATCAGGGCGAAATACGATTTCATCTTGCATCACAAGATCCTTAATATCAGGCTATTCAAAAGCAGCTTTCGGCGGTATCTACCGGTAACACAGCTATCTCAGTCTCAGAAGCTTTTCGTCCGGGCTAGTATTAATGATGATTATATACCTTTTTAGCGTAAAGCTACCCCGCTCTTCGACTCCGGTATGCTTGCGTACCGGAGTCGGTTCTGCGCTGGCAAACTACGCAGCTATCTTAATGCTACACCAAACCTCGACTCCGGTATGCTTGTCGTACCGGAGTCGGTCCTGCGCTAGTGGGTTAGAAACCTTGGGCGTGATATGTAATCAAGCCTGTGGCGAAGAAATGCTGATTTGTCCCAGAGGCAGACATTCATAGTGTTGCATCATTTTTATCATTAGCACATCTATCTGACATGTCGTTGAAGAGCAAAGGAGAATAAATACCTTCGTTCATCTGTTCGGCGACAATTAGGATGAC
>NZ_LZEJ01000004.1:0-116670 GCF_001704375.1 Alishewanella sp. HH-ZS
TGCGCGCCATGCCCGGCGCACATATAAAAAAGCCCGCTATTAAGCGGGCTTTTCGTTCAAGCTCTACTATTAGAGAGTAATACCTTTGATCCGAGCTCTCTCTCTTACGTAACCTTCATAGTTAGTTGCTTGTCGAGAAGTTGCTGAATCACGCTTAGCAAGCTGGAGTGAAGCGTATGCCTCCCTCAGTTTATCCTGATTCAGGAATGCTTCCGCCATACTCATATGAACACGGCCAGCATTGCTTGAATCACGAGCTAAGGTAGCTTCAAAAGCTTTTAGCGCGTCGCTATAACGCTGAATTGCCATAAAAGCCATTCCTTGACGACGGTAAGCCTCTGCTTCGTTAGTCAGAGCGGCAAGTTCACCATAGTACTGGGCAGCTTTAGCAAATTCACGAGCAGCCTGATAGTTAGATGCAATTGCAGTTAACATAGTGCGGTCTTTTTTGATTTTACCGCTCTTCAGGTATTTTTCGTAAATTGACGCAGCTTTGTAAGGAATACTGTTATTAGCGTACAGCTGTCCTAGCATTCTGAAATCAGCTTCAGACTCTAGAAAACCATTAGCGTAAGCAATTTGATACGTACTTAATGACTTCTGATAGTCTTCAACCAAGGTATAAAATTGTCCCAAATAAACCCAGTACTGGCGTTCCTCTGGAAACAGTTGAACCATAGTCTCAGCAGTTTCAATCGCTTTAGGGTATTGCTTCAGCTCATAATGAGCGCCCATTTTTAACAGATAATGCGACTTGTTAGGATCTCTGGAGTAACGAATCGCAGCATCCACAAATGGTAATGCTTTAGCGTGTTGCTGTGTTTGAACATATGCACTAGCTATACGTAAATAAACATCAGGGTCGTTTTCACCAGTAAAGCGCAGTAACGCCTCATAGTTTCTGGCCGCTTCGTTAAATTTTTCCGCCTGCAGCAATAAGTCTGCAACCAGTTTCAATGAAGCCGAGTGATCGGAGTAGCTCAGGACATCAGGCTTCAGTGCCTGTTCAAGATACTTGATCGCTTCAGTAGTGTTGCCTATCTGCGCATAAAGCGTACCAATAAAACGCGCAAGAAATGCGTTGTCATAGTCACTACCGCCACGAACTTCAAGCAATATCTTGAGTGCTTCGTCAACTTTCTCTTCGTTGTAAAGCTCTAACGCTCGAGTCACTCCGCGACCGACACGTTCACCAGGAAGTGTGGTACGACGGTTTTTTCGCTCTTCAATACGGGCACGATCAGCATCAGTCAGGGTAACCTGAGCAAAGCTGGGTACCGAAAAACTGATGCTGGCAGCGACCAATAACGCAGAAGAAATTAAAGACAATTTTTTCATCTGTTAGCCTCCCTGAGCCATGTCAAGGGTAAAGTCCAGCTGCACTTGCTGACCAGGCTGACGCACCGGCTTACCATCCACCACTTTCGGGCTATACTTCCAGCGCCGCAGCGCACGGATAGCTTCACGATCGAACACACGGCGTGGTTCAGCTTCAATAACTTCCACTTCATCTACGCTGCCATCTTCCATAATGGTAAACCGCAAACGAACCCAGCCTTGTAAACCATCGCGGGCAGCCTGAACCGGATAGCGTGGTTCAATCCGCACGATTGGCGTCGCGTCACCGTCACGTAACAGCGAACCAGGATTACCTAAACCTGCATTAACCCCCAAGTCCAAGCCGGGAAGATTAAACGATACTGCACCTGCGGTATTCGTTGTTTCAGGTTGAGGCTGCGGCTGCTGTGGCGGCTGAGCCGGTGGTGGCGGTGGCGGCGGTGGCGGTGGTGTCCGCGTCTGTGTATCTGAATCCGGCGGCGTCGTATTAATCTCAATGACAATACGCTCCTGCTCAGGAGGCCGGCGGTCGCCGCTGCCCTCAATGAGCAGCGCCATAATCAGAAACAACAGGAACGTTACCACGGCACCGATAATTAACGATGTTAGGAAACGTACCATAGTTAGTTATTCTCCCCGGCAACAGTAATTACAAGCGCAGGATCGGCAGCTTTAATCTGATCCATTACTTCCATAACTACACCGTGTTTCGCTTCTTTGTCAGCCTGGATAATGATGGTATCCGTTGGTGACTCCGCTCTTAAACGCTCGATGTTGGCAGAAACCCGCTCCACATCAACCGGCCGCTTGTCCATCCACACTTCACCATTGGCACGGATCGCAATAAAGATCGTAGCGCTTGGCTTTTTAACAGCTTGAGTGGCTTCAGGTTTGTTGACATCAATACCGGCTTCCTTCACGAAAGAGGTCGTCACGATAAAGAAGATCAACATAATGAAAACGATGTCCATCATCGGCGTGATGTCGATTGCGGCCTCTTCGTCTTCGCGTATACGTTTACGTGCCATAAAAATTCTCTCTTAATGATGCGGTAAGCTGTCAACGAGATCTGCTTTTTCCCGTTTGACTTTCACTTCCAGCCGCGAACTGAAAAATACACCCGACAAGGCAGCAACCATACCGGCCATTGTTGGAATAGTTGCCATGGAAATACCCGCCGCCATAGTGCGAGGGTTACCGGTACCTTGGGTGGCCATAATATCGAACACCGCAATCATACCTGTTACCGTTCCAAGCAAGCCCACTAATGGGCACATTGCAACCAGTGTCTTTATCAGTAACATTCTTTGATCGAGTTTATCCGTCGCTTCAGAAATCCAGCAGTCACGGATCTTATGTGCATACCAGGAAGTGGTATCTTCCCGGGCATCCCACTTTGCGATAATTTCCCGTTTCATTTTCGGGAAAATCGAAGTGACATACCAGTAGCGCTCAATCATCAATACCCACATAATGAAGAGCACTGCAGCGACAACGTACAAGACGTTGCCACCCGTATGGATAAAATCCTGTACCGATTCCCACAGCCCTATTAGCTGGAGCATCATTAGGCTTTCTCCTTCTCCGCGTGAGCCGCTACGATACCAGCGCTTTGCTCATCCAGAACTTGCAGAATCGATTTAGCACGAGCTTGTACAATGCTATGTGCGAATAGCAGTGGCAGCGCAGCAATCAGACCCAGAGCGGTTGTTACCAGCGCCAGAGAGATTGAACCGGCCATCAGTTTCGGGTCACCAGTACCATACAGAGTAATTTGCTGGAACGTCAGGATCATACCGATAACAGTACCTAACAGACCCATTAGCGGCGCTACCGCAGCAAACAGTTTGATTAAGCCGATACCACGGTCAACTTTTGGCGTTTCGCGCAGGATAGCTTCGTCCAGTTTCAGTTCCAGGTTTTCTACGTCAGCATCTTTGTTGTCGTGGTAAACTTTCAGGATCCGGCCCAGCGGGTTGTTGGTCGAAGGGTTACCTAAGTTTTTCAGCTGTGTACGCATTTTGCCGCCAACTGCCGTCAACACCAGAATCCGCTCCAGAGCAATAAGTAAACCAATAGCTAACAGTACAGTAATCAGGTAACCAACTGTACCACCTTCATGGTAGTACTCCATCAAGGTCGAACGTTGCTGGTTCAGACGTAACAGTGAGTTACCCTTAGTTGGGTCAACATACAGGCTGGTTAACTCACCGGCACGAGCACCATGGAACGCCGCTACTGAACGTTGGATCTTAGATTGTGGAGCACGGCCCAGTGGTTGGATCTGGTCAGTGTCTACGTTACGAATTAAATAATCAGTGCCAGTGGTCAGGTGGAAAGCACCGAAGCGGGTTACGCGCTGAGTCGAGCTACCGCCAGCCAGTTCAACCACTTCAGCATCAAACTTAGCGATCTTACCTGATTCAGTCATTTCAGTTAACATCGCTACCCACAGCTCTTCCATTTGCTCAATGGTTGGCAGTTCAGTCGCAGCAGCGATATCACGCAGTACTACGTCACGACCTGGATACTGAGCGCTAACGATAGAGCTTGAAATAGTACCAACGGTTTTGTTCGCTGTTTGACGAACCACACCGAATACCTCACCCATAATACCCAGGGCGCTTTGCAGCTCCTGTTGTTTCTGAGCGATAGCGATATCGTTTTGGGCATATTGTTGCTGTAAACGCTTACCACGGGCTTCTTCTTCAGCCAGTTGGCGCTTAGCGGTATTTAACAACGCTTGTTTGTCTGCACGCTCAGCCAGGAAAGCTCGCTCGCGTTCTTGGTTGATCCGGCCTTCAATAGTGCGCTGTTGTTGTACTTGCTGTAATAACTGATCCAGCTTCTGAGTATTTGCAGTCGCGTTAAAGGCTACTGATGCAGAAAGTGTTACTGCCGCAGCGACGACTAAACTTTTAATTGCCAATTTCATCTATTCTTACTCCGCTGCGAAAAGTGGTACACGATCCATCTCAAGCGTGGCTTCACGACGTGCCATCTTGATAAAGTTACCGATTGACGGTAAGTATGAATCCGCTAACTTATCCCAGCTACCAGTGCTCTTGTTATACACCCAGCCTGAGCTGCCATCTAATGCCAGCGCCATCAGCGCTAAGCGGCCCAGATGCACGAAATCAACAGTAATATCGCTACCGCCCATATTCAGAGTGCCTTGGAAGGCAGCCAACTCTGTGCCATAACCCATTTCGATTTCATAGGCTTCTAAAATTTGACGGAATTGCTCAGAACGCTGCACGTCTGAACGGGCCATCAGATCACGTAAACGTTGTACGCGCTCTAAACGACGGTCGGTACGCAGTGGGATGTCAGCCTGGATAAATTGCTCTAATGAGTCAATCATGCGGAACATCAGTGGCACTGTGCCTTGGTTGGTCTTTTCTAAGCCGTCAATTTGACGCTGCTGGTCAGCCACCAGAGTTGCCAGGAAGTCGTTGTAGACTTTCAGGTTGTCAGTTTGAACGACGACTCCACGATATTCACCCAGCAGTTCCTGAGTCTGCTCGTAAATAGTATTGATTTTTTCCTGAGACTGTACTGCTGCACGCTGGATTTGTGCATTTGCCTGATGCAGATCTTTTAAATCTGTCGCTGCAGCTGAACCAGCCAGGGCAAAACTGCCCGCCAGTGCAGAAGCAACAAGGCTCATATGGATTTTTTTATTAAACATAGTTCCCAACCAATTATTGCTGATTAACGTAACCTGATGTTGTAAGGGGTTGCCGTATAGCACGGCAGCAGCCCTCGTTTTAGAGGGTAAACCGCCCGCATCATTACAGGTAAAACGCCGGATGTCAACAGACAGCCAGCGCTGACAAGGCTTTCGCCACCTGTCCTGCACGGAAGGTTTAGCACCAATTTTAAGCCGCGTTAAACAGAGCTCTTACCTTGTTTAACGCGCATTAAAAATTCTGGTTATTTAATGTTCGGCGTTAATTTACCTGCCACATATAAATCAACCATCTTATCCAATGACAACGGCTTGATTTTACTGCCTTGCCCGGCGCAGCCAAAGGCCTGATAACGGGCAACGCAGATATCCGCCATTGCTTTTACGGATTCCTGTAAATATTTACGCGGATCAAATTCGGCCGGGTGCTTCGCCAGATAGCGACGGATCGCACCGGTCGATGCCAGACGCAGGTCGGTATCAATATTGACCTTACGCACCCCGTATTTGATCCCTTGCTGGATTTGCTCGACCGGCACACCATAGGTTTCCGGGATAGCACCGCCATATTCGTTGATAATTTCCAGCCAGTCTTGCGGCACTGAAGAGGAGCCGTGCATCACCAGATGAGTATCCGGGATCCGTTCGTGAATGGCTTTAATCCGGTCAATCGCCAGAATATCATCTGTTGGTGGCCGGCTAAACTTATAGGCACCGTGTGAAGTACCACAGGCAATAGCCAGGGCATCAACCTGGGTTTCACGCACAAACTGCGCCGCCTCTTCCGGATCGGTCAGCATCTGATCATGGCTAAGCTTACAATCCGCACCGATGCCATCTTCTTCACCGGCGTCACCGGTTTCCAGTGAGCCTAAACAACCTAACTCGCCTTCTACCGAGACACCACAGGCATGCGCTATTTCGACGACCCGGCGGGTTACTTCGACGTTATACGCGTAGTCCATCGGTGTTTTGCCATCTTCGCCGAGGGAACCATCCATCATCACGGATGAAAAGCCCAACTGGATTGAGCGTTGACATACGGCTAATGAGGTACCGTGGTCCTGATGCATCACCACCGGAATATGCGGGAACTCTTCCACTGCCGCCAGGATTAAATGGCGCAGGAAAGGCGCGCCGGCGTATTTGCGGGCACCGGCTGATGCCTGCACTATTACCGGGCTATCGGTTTTATCGGCAGCCAGCATAATGGCACGCATCTGTTCAAGGTTGTTTACGTTAAACGCCGGTACGCCGTAACCGAATTCGGCGGCATGATCGAGCATTTGCCGTAAGGAAATCAGAGCCATTGCTTCCTCTCTTTTATACTAAGGTACAGTTTTAGGTAAAAAGTTTTCTTTTTTGTTATTTATTAATTCTGAGCGCGTTCTTCTAAAATTGCCACTGCTGGTAGGGTTTTTCCTTCCAGAAATTCCAGAAATGCACCACCACCAGTCGAAATGTAGGAAATTTGGGCAGCCACATCGTATTTATCAATCGCCGCTAGGGTGTCACCGCCACCGGCAATTGAAAATGCCTCGCTTTGTGCGATAGCCTCCGCCAGCGCCTTGGTACCAGCACCAAACTGGTCAAATTCAAACACACCAACCGGACCGTTCCAGACAATGGTACCGGCGTTTTTCAAAATAGCCGTTAACTCAGCGATGGTGGCTGGGCCAACATCAAAAATCATATCATCAGCGGCTACTGCAGCGACGTTTTTCAACTCAGCCTTTGTCTCGGCACTAAAGGCTTTACCTGTTACCACATCGGTGGGTACCGGGATATTACCCCCACGGGCTTTCGCCTGCGCCATTAAGCGCTGTGCTTCCGGGATCAGGTCGTTTTCACACAATGATTTACCGACATTGTGTCCCTGAGCAGCAATAAAGGTATTGGCAATACCGCCCCCCACAATCAGCTGATCAACAATACCAGACAGTGACTCCAGTACAGTCAGCTTGGTAGAAACCTTCGAACCACCGACGATAGCAACTAATGGCCGTTTTGGATTTTTCAAAGCGGCAGCCAAAGCGTCCAGTTCTGCGGTCAGTAATGGGCCGGCGCAAGCAATCTGAGCATACTTGGCGACACCATGAGTCGACGCCTGAGCGCGGTGCGCTGTACCAAAGGCATCCATCACAAACACATCGCAAAGCGCGGCCAGTTTTTGCGCCAGCTCATCGTTGTTTTTGCCTTCGCCTTTATTAAAGCGTACGTTTTCAAACACCACTACTTCGCCCTGTGCAACCTCAACACCCTTTAGGTAGTCTGCCACCAGCCGCACCGGTGCCGTTAACGCTTTAGCCAGATAGTCTGCTACCGGCTGCATTGAGGATTCGGCGTCAAATACGCCCTCTTCCGGCCGGCCCAGATGTGACATCACCATCACTTTCGCGCCCTTGGCAAGCGCCAGTTCAATGGTGGGAATTGCGGCTTTTAAGCGCGCATCTGAGGTTACCACGCCGTCTTTAACCGGTACGTTTAAATCTTCGCGGATCAGTACACGTTTGCCGTGCAAATCTAAGTCGCTCATACGGATCACAGACATCTTTCTCTCCCTGGGATTAAACTCGAATTAAGGTTGCAATTAAAAATTTTGGCTCATCACTCTGGCGGTATCCAACATCCGGTTAGCAAAGCCCCATTCGTTATCGCACCATACCAGGCATTTCACTAATCTTTTGTGGCTGACCCGGGTTTGGCTGCCATCGACAATGCAGGAATGCGGATCATGGTTAAAATCAACCGACACCAGCGGCGCTTCAGTGTAATCCAGAATGCCTTGTAATGCGGTCTGACCGGCTGCGCGCAATACCCGGTTAATTTCGGCGATGGTCACGTCCTGATGCAGGGTAACGCTAAGGTCCATCGCCGTAACATTAATAGTGGGCACCCGCACCGCTATGGCTTCAAAACGCCCGGCCAGATGCGGCATAATCCGCTCGATCCCCAGTGCCAGCTTGGTATCCACCGGAATAATGGAGTGGCTGGCCGCACGGGTGCGGCGTAGATCCGGATGATAGGCGTCAATCACCTGCTGGTCATTCATTGACGCATGAATGGTCGTAATAGTACCGCTTTCAACACCAAAGTGCTGATCCAGTACCTGGATCACCGGAACAATACAGTTAGTGGTACAGGAGCCGGCTGAAATCACTTGCATCTGCGCGTCTAACAAATGCTGATTAATGCCGTAAATTACTGTGGCATCGATATCGGCGTCCGCTGGGTGCGAAAATAACACTTTTTTGGCACCGGCCTGCAAATGCCAGTTGGCGTGCTCCCGGCTGTGAAAAACACCGGTACACTCCAGCACAATATCCACCCCAAGCTCGCGCCAGGGTAACGCCAGCGGATCAGGTTCATTAAAGAGTGCAATCTTGTCGCCGGCGACACTCAAGCCACCCGGGATCGCCGCAACCGGATAGCGAAAACGGCCATGGGCACTGTCGTAACGTAGCAGATGCGCCACACCTTCGGCTTGCGCCAGCTCATTAATCGCAACCACCTGCAACTGCTGTTGCCAGCCGTTTTCATAAATGGCGCGCAAAATGTTGCGACCGATACGGCCAAAGCCGTTTATTGCCAGTTTAATTGTCATAAGCTCAGCATGAAAAAACGGGCCCGGTAAGGGCCCGTTACAAAACCAGAATTACGCCAGCAAGTTTCTGGCAGTCGCCAGCACGTTAGCGGCGGTAATACCAAAGTGTTCAAATAGCTGCTCAGCCGGTGCCGACTCACCAAACGTCTGCATACCAATCACGGCGCCATTTAAACCAACGTATTTATACCAGGTATCCATAATACCGGCTTCCACCGCAATCCGCTTGCTGACACTGGCTGGCAGCACGGCTTCACGGTAACTGGCGTCCTGTTGCTCAAACACATCCGTCGATGGCATAGACACAACTCGCACGGCCTTACCTTCGGCTTGCAACGTTTTAGCAGCCTGCATCGCCAGCTCTACTTCGGAGCCGGTAGCAATGATAATTAGCTCAGGCGTCGCGGCAGAGTCCAGCAGCACATAGCCGCCGCGCTTAATCGCGGCCAGTTGTGCTGCGGTACGCGGCTGCTGTACCAGGTTCTGGCGGGTAAAAATCAGCGAACTTGGGCCATCTTGGCGCTCAATCGCTTGCTGCCAGGCCACCGCTGATTCTACCTGATCGCAAGGGCGCCAGTTCATCAGATTCGGGGTAACACGTAAGCTGGCCAGCTGCTCGACCGGTTGATGCGTTGGACCGTCTTCACCCAAACCAATTGAATCGTGGGTATAAACAAAGATCACTCTTTGCTTCATTAACGCTGCCATCCGCACTGCATTACGGGCATATTCCATAAACATCAGGAAGGTCGCGCCGTAAGGCACAAAGCCACCATGCAGCGCGATACCATTCATCATGGCCGACATACCAAATTCGCGCACTCCGTAGTAAACATAGTTACCGGCGGCATCGTCTCTGGTCAGCGGCTTAGAGCCAGACCAAATGGTCAGGTTGGAGCCGGCTAAGTCGGCAGAGCCCCCCATAAACTCCGGTAATAGCGGGCCAAAGGCATTCAGCGCATTTTGTGATGCCTTACGGGTGGCGATAGTTGCCGGGTTAGCTTGTAATTGCTCAATATACGCCTGACTTTGTGCTGCCCAATCGGCAGGTAAGGTACCGGCATGACGACGCTTAAACTCGGCGGCCAGTTCCGGATAAGCTTTTTCGTATGCAGTAAAGCGCTGTTGCCAGCTTTGTTCTGCTGCCGCACCGGCTGCCTTGGCATCCCAGTCAGCATAGATATCCGCCGGGATTTCAAAGGGGGCATAAGGCCATTGTAAAAATTCGCGGGCAGCGGCAATTTCCGCTTCACCCAGCGGTGCGCCATGGCAGTCATGGCTGCCACCTTTATTCGGTGCGCCATAACCGATCACGGTCTTGGTACAGATCAGTGTCGGTTTGTCGGTCACGGCGCGTGCCTGTTCAATGGCCGCTTTAATCGCTTCCGGATTATGGCCATCAACATTGGCCACGACATGCCAGCCGTAGGCTTCAAAGCGCGCCGGGGTATTATCGGTAAACCAGCCTTCAACATGGCCATCAATCGAAATACCGTTATCATCCCAAAACGCAATCAGCTTACCCAGGCCAAGGGTACCTGCCAGCGAACAGGCTTCGTGCGAAATCCCTTCCATTAAACAGCCATCGCCCAGGAACACATAAGTATAGTGGTCCACCATGTCAAAACCGGGGCGGTTAAACTGCGCCGCCAGCGCTTTTTCGGCCAGCGCCATGCCCACGGCATTGGTAATACCCTGCCCCAGCGGCCCGGTAGTGGTTTCAACACCGGGTGCATAGCCAAATTCAGGGTGACCCGGGGTTTTCGAGTGCAGCTGGCGGAATTGCTTTAAATCTTCTATCGATAAGTCATACCCGGTCAGATGTAATAAAGAGTAAATCAGCATCGAGCCGTGACCATTCGACAGCACAAAGCGGTCCCGGTCGGCCCAGCCCGGGTTTTGCGGGTTATGTTTCAGATAGTCACGCCATAACACTTCGGCAATATCGGCCATCCCCATTGGGGCGCCTGGGTGGCCAGATTTAGCTTTTTGCACCGCGTCCATACTTAAGGCACGGATGGCATTGGCGAGTTGTTTACGAGATGGCATGCAGACTCCTGACAAATTGCGCTGATAATTCAGACTTGAGGTTCGCAGTGTAACCCGACACAGGCTGTTACTAAAATGATTACTGTGGGGGTTTAGATGGCCGTATTTTCACCCAGCCGCCGTCAGATGGCAAATGATTATCTGTGACCTTTTTTGCAGCGCAGTGATCCGGCAGCTAAGGTTTACGTAATTTCCGGCATGAAAGACGTCTGGGCGTAAATTTTTCTGGTAATCGCCGGGGGCTTTCACTAAAATAAGCGGCTATTTTTTTGGCGCCTGCCGGCTATACATTTTGAGTTATATTGTGAGTTGGCAATTGCTGCGCCTGCTTAATCACAGCGCTGTGACAGTGTCACGGCGCTTTATGTATTAACTAACGTGGTGGAAACTAACAGATGGCACAACATATTTTCACGTCTGAGTCTGTATCTGAAGGGCATCCGGATAAAATCGCTGATCAGATTTCCGATGCGGTACTGGATGCGATCCTGGAACAAGACAGCAAGGCGCGTGTTGCCTGTGAGACCTTCGTTAAAACAGGTATGGTGTTAGTCGGTGGCGAAATCACGACTTCTGCCTGGGTTGATATCGAAGAGCTGGTACGCAAAACCGTACGTGAAATTGGCTATACCCACTCCGATATGGGTTTTGATGCCGACTCTTGCGCTGTATTAAATGCTATTGGTAAACAATCACCCGATATCAATCAGGGTGTAGATAAAGCTGATCCGCGTGAGCAAGGCGCGGGTGACCAGGGGTTAATGTTTGGCTACGCCAGTAACGAAACTGACGTGCTGATGCCGGCACCTATTACCTATTCACACCGTCTGGTGCAGCGTCAGGCCCAGGTGCGCAAAGACGGTACCCTGCCGTGGTTACGCCCGGATGCCAAGTCGCAGTTAAGCTTTATTTACGAAGATGGTAAGCCGGTCGGTATCGATGCCGTAGTATTATCTACCCAGCACTGTGACACCATCAGCACGGCTGATCTGCGTGAAGCGGTAATGGAAGAAATCATTAAGCCAGTATTGCCGGCGGAGTGGTTAAGCAGCAAAACCAAGTTCTTTATCAACCCAACCGGTCGTTTTGTGATCGGCGGCCCTATGGGTGACTGTGGTTTAACCGGCCGCAAGATTATCGTAGATAGCTACGGTGGTATGGCGCGCCACGGTGGTGGAGCTTTCTCTGGTAAGGATCCATCCAAGGTTGACCGCTCAGCGGCTTATGCTGCCCGCTATGTTGCGAAAAACCTGGTTGCGGCTGGTCTGGCAGAGCGTCTGGAACTGCAAGTATCTTATGCTATTGGTGTTGCCGAACCTACTTCAATCAGCCTGGAAACCTTCGGTACCAGTAAACTGAGTGAAGACGAGCTGATCAAACTGGTACGCGAGCATTTCGACCTGCGTCCTTATGGCCTGATCCAAATGTTGGATCTGGAGCGACCAATTTATCAGCCTACCGCGGCTTACGGTCACTTCGGCCGTAACGAGTTCCCGTGGGAGCAAACCGATAAAGCTGAGCTGTTACGTCAGTACGCCAAATAACCGATAGCGGGTTAAATGCCGTAAAAAGGAGAGGTGACTCTCCTTTTTTGTTTTAATTTGCTGCCACAACCGATTTGCCGCTTACCCGAAGCGCGCTTTTGTGTATTATTAGGGCGTTTTAGCCTCCAGGGTTTGATTGCGCTTAGCAATCACACAATAAAAAAGAAAGAGAAAGGAACTGCTATGTCAGAACAAACCGCCGCCGTGAATAACGGCTGGATGAACCGTGCACTCAATACCATTGAGGTGATCGGGAATAAATTACCCGATCCGGCCGTGCTCTTTGCACTGTTAATGGTTATCGTCTGGGGCCTGTCCTGGTTATTTTCCGGAATGACCTTTACCGAAATCGACCCTCGCAGCGGACAGCAGGTGCAAATTGTTAACCTGCTATCCGGGGCTGCTCTTACTCAGTTTGCCTCCAATATTGTGACAACCTTTGTTAACTTCCCGCCATTAGGTGTAGTATTGGTCGCGATGTTAGGTTTAGGTGTCGCGGAATATACCGGCTTTATTAATGCCGGTTTACGCTCTATTCTGGCCGTCACGCCAAAGATGTTATTAACCCCAGTGTTAATTGCCGTGGGTGTACTAAGCCATGTGGCGGTAGATGCCGGCTATGTGCTGGTGATTCCGCTGGGTGCGGTAATTTTCTATGCTGCGGGCCGTCATCCATTGGCCGGTATCGCAGCAGCCTTTGCCGGTGTTTCCGGTGGTTTCTCGGCAACGTTCTTTGTCCCTTCCAGCCTGGATCCGTTACTGGCCGGTATGACTCAGGTTTCGGCTCAGTTGCTGGATCCAACTGTTACCATCAACCCGCTAAATAACTATATCTTTACCACCGCATCGACCTTCCTGATTGTATTAGTCGGCTGGTTTTTAACGGATAAAGTGATTGAACCGCGCCTGCAAGCCACTAAGGTTGATGGCGATACGTCACAGATGGTGAAAATGGATGCACTGAGTGCACAAGAGCGGAAAGGCTTACGCGCTGCCGTGATTTCGATGTTTGTCGTGGCCGCCCTGCTGGCACTGAGTATTGTTGTACCTGCCGCAACGCCTTGGGCAGCACCCGCTGAGCAAGTTGCCGAGGGGATGAACCCGCTGCTGGTTGCCGCTTCGCCACTGATGAAGTCGATTGTGACGCTGATTTTTGTATTCTTCCTGGTACCGGGTATTGTCTATGGTTATGTCGCCGGTACAGTGCAAACTCACCGTGATATCATCAAAGGCATGAGCAATGCGATGAGTGGTATGGGCTACTATATCGTGATGGCGTTCTTCTGTGCGCTGTTCCTGTATGCCTTTAACCAGTCGAATCTGGGGGTATTACTGGCGTTAAAAGGCGCCAATGCATTAAAAGCCATGGGACTGCCACTGGCAATGACGCTGGTGGGTATCGTGTTTTTATCCGGTTTAGTTAACCTGGTTGTCGGTTCAGCTTCTGCCAAATGGGCACTGATTGGCGCCATCATGGTGCCAATGCTAATGGAACTGGGTATTTCCCCGGATCTGACCCAGGCCGCCTACCGCGTCGGTGACTCTTCGACCAACATTATCACCCCACTACTGCCATACTTCCCGCTGATCGTTGTGTTCTGTCAAAAGTATGTGAAGAACAGCGGCATTGGTACTCTGGTAGCGTTAATGCTGCCCTACTCTATTGCGATGCTGGTACTCTGGACTGCCTTCCTGCTTGGCTTCTGGGCACTGGATATTCCGCTGGGTTTAGGTGCGACTTACGACTATATCCCCAACCGCTAAGCAACACGCGTTTTGACTAAGGCCCTGCGGGGCCTTTTTTTATGGATTAGCGCCGGGTTAAGACAAAACACTGTTAATATTAGCCTCATGCTTTTTTCAGTTAAACAGAACGACAAGATGCGAACAATACGAATCTACCAGCCATCAGCCTTGCCAGCCGGCGCTAAGCTTGTCCTGAGTGACGACGCGGCCAACCACGTCGGCCGGGTTCTGCGCATGCAAGCGGGACAGCCGTTACAATTGTTTAATGGCGATGGCAAAAACTATGTCGCTACCATCAGCGAAGTCGGCAAGAAGCAGCTATGGGTTACTATCGACAGCAGCAGTGACAATCCGGTCGAATCCCCGCTGCGTATCCATTTAGGTCAAGGCATTTCCCGTGGTGACCGGATGGATTTTGCCATTCAAAAGGCGGTAGAGCTTGGCGTGACCGAAATCACCCCGCTGTTTACCGAGCGCTGCGGTGTAAAACTGGATGCCGAGCGTTTGGCAAAACGTACCGAGCAGTGGCAAAAAATTGCGATCAGCGCCTGCGAGCAAAGCGGACGCAGTGTGGTGCCCACAGTGCACACGGCGGTGAGTCTGCAACAATGGCTGACCACCCCAACAAAAGCTTTACGGCTGACCTTGGATCCGCGCGCTGCCGCCACCATTAAGACCCTAACTCCGGCCAGCGATATTCAGTTGGTAATAGGTCCGGAAGGTGGCTTTACCGATACCGAAGTCAGCCAGACCGCGGCCGCCGGCTTTACCGGTATTACGCTGGGTCCGAGAATTTTGCGCACTGAAACGGCAGCGCTGACCGCGATCAGCGCCCTGCAACTGCAATTTGGCGATCTCGCCTGAGGATAAGCATGACAGCAATTAAACTTGGCATCGTGATGGACCCGATTGCGGACATCAATATCAAAAAAGACTCCAGCTTTGCTATGCTGCTGGAAGCGCAACGCCGCGGCTATGAAATTCACTATATGGAAATGGCGGATCTGTATTTACTGCAAGGTCAGGCCCGCGCCCGGTCGCGCTTACTCAGTGTCGAACCCAACCCGGCGCGCTGGTATCACTTTGGTAGCGAACAGGATCTGGCGCTGAGCGAGCTCAACGTGATTCTGATGCGCAAAGATCCGCCCTTTGATACCGAATATATCTACTCCACCTATATGCTGGAGCGCGCCGAAGATGCCGGCAGCCTGATTGTCAATAAGCCGCAAAGTCTGCGCGATGCCAACGAAAAGCTCTATACCAGCTGGTTTAGTCAGTTTACGCCAAAAACCCTGGTCAGCCGTGATCCTAAGCGCTTAAAAGCTTTCTACCAGCAAGAACAGGACGTGATTTTAAAACCACTGGATGGCATGGGTGGCGCCTCGATCTTCCGCTTAAAACCTGAAGATCCGAATGTCAGTGTCATTTTAGAAACACTCACCGCCCATGGCAGTCAATATGCGATGGCGCAGCGCTATATTCCGGAAATTGTCGATGGCGATAAACGCATCTTAGTGGTTGACGGCGAACCTGTGCCATACTGCTTAGCACGGATCCCCGCTTCGGGTGAAACCCGTGGTAATTTAGCCGCCGGCGGCCGTGGCGAAGCCCGTCCGCTGTCAGACAGCGACTGGGCCATTGCCAAAGCCATAGGCCCAACCTTAAAGGCCAAAGGTTTAATCTTCGTCGGCCTGGACGTGATCGGTGACAAACTGACCGAAATTAATGTCACCAGCCCGACCTGTATCCGGGAAATCGAAGCCGCCTTCCCGATCAGTATTACCGGTATGTTATTTGATGCTATCGAGCGTCGCCTGGCAGCAGGTTCGTAGTAAGTTGGTCGCACCACAGGTTGATCAAGGAGAACAGTATGCAAGGTTTCCAGAATCATTTTTTAATCGCAATGCCATCACTGGACGATCCGATGTTTAAACGCAGTGTGACTTACCTGTGTGAGCATAACGCAGAGGGTGCCATGGGCATAGTGGTCAATCATCCAATGAATGTATCACTGGCTGAGCTGTTAGAGCAGCTGGAAATCAGCTACGACGCCAAGAGTCCGGCGGCACAGGCCAAGGTGGTTGCGGGCGGGCCGGTACAGCATGACCGCGGCTTTGTATTGCACACCGCCAAGCCTGGTTATCACAGCAGTTTACAGCTGGAAAATGGTTTAATGGTTACCACCTCGAAGGATATTTTGCAGGATCTGACTACCGAGCAGGCACCGGAGAAGTTCTTACTGGCGCTGGGCTATGCGGGCTGGACTGCCGGCCAGTTGGAACAGGAAATCGCCGATAATAGCTGGTTGGTGATCCCGGCCGACAACCGCATTATTTTTGATCTCAGCCATGCCGAGAAATGGCAAAAAGCTACGGCCAGTATCGGTATTCAACCGTGGCAACTGACCGGTGAGGCAGGACACGCCTGATGACCGCCCGCACTATTTTATGTTTTGATTATGGCACTAAAAGCATCGGCGTGGCCGTAGGCTCAGAGCTGACCGGCAGCGCCACCTTGCTCGCTGCTTTAAAAGCTAAAGACGGCATCCCGGATTGGCAGCAAATTGAACGCTTAATTCAGGAATGGCAACCACAGCTGTTGTTAGTGGGCTTGCCACTAAATATGGACGGCAGCGAGCAGGAGTTTACCGCCCGTACCCGTAAATTTGCCAACCGCTTGCATGGCCGCTTTGGTTTACCTATCGCTTATCATGATGAGCGTTTATCCACCGCCGATGCGCGTAGCCGCTTATTCGCCGAGGGCGGTTATCGCAATTTAAGCAAAGATAAGGTGGATAGCCTGTCGGCGCAGATTATTTTTGAAGGCTGGTATGAACAACAAGGCTAAACCGGCGTTAGCGCCGGGTTATTATCAGCATTATAAAGGCGCTTATTATCAGTTGCTGGATCTGGCCAGGCACAGTGAAACTGAGGAATGGCTGGCGATCTACCGGGCACTGTATGCTGACTTTGGCCTTTGGGCCCGCCCTGCCACCATGTTTGCCGAAAACGTTGAAATTGCCGGTGAGCTGATCCCACGTTTTCAATATATAGGCACTGAGCCGCCGGCAGGTTTAACCCTGCCAGTTGCCGATTAGGCCGCCAACATTAGCCTTGCTGCTGCCGGTACCACTCGCCTAAAATCAGGCTGGCCGCAACACTGACATTCAGTGACTCTACCTTGCCTGAGCCCGGAATTTGCAGCGCAATATCGGCACTTTTCGCCACATTTTTCGATACGCCAAACATCTCCTCGCCAAATACAATCACCACTTTGGCCGGCAAGGCCGTGTTATAGAGCGAGCTGCCGCCATGGCTGGATGTGGTAATCAGCGTATAGCCCGCGTCTTTACAAAGCTTAAGCGCCAGCGGTAAATCATCACATGCCAGGCCATCGACAAACTCACCACCGCCTTCAGCTGTGCGTAAAGCGGCACCGGATTGTAATAACTGCGGCTCGCGCATAATAATGCCGTTTACGCCAAAGTGGGCGCAGCTACGGGTAATAGCGCCCAGATTGTGCGCATTTCCAACGCCGTCGAGGCTGAGTAAGCAGTCTTGCTTTAACATCTTATTTTGTTGCAAATACTGGCCGATATTCTGGATAGGTCTGCGTTTGGCAAGCATCACCACACCACCATGATGGCTACTGGCGGCAATTTTTTCTAACTCAACTTCATCAACGATATGGTAAGCCTTTTTTGCAGCAGCCAAATGCTTCATGACATCCGCAAATTTTGGTGCCATTTTTTCAGACACATATAATCGAATAACCGCTTCTGGACGTTGTTGAAACAGCACGCGGCAAGCGTTCTGGCTATAGACTTTTATCTCATCGTCATGTACTGACTTTGCCGATTTAACTGTTTGAGGTTTTGTAGTTACCGTTTGACGGTTAAGCGTGTTCCCGGCAGGCTTATCCGTTTTTGCCCAAGGCTTTTGCAACGGGTTAGCAGCTTTATTTTTGTTTGGACGGTGTTGAGACATCGGTGTTCCAGTATAAGTTTTTTAGCCAGCAATCATTAATTCTGTGAATTTTAACAGCTACAACTCAATAATACTTATATTTTCAGGTGACACCGTTTGCCAGACACTACAGATTCTTACAAATCTCAGTACGGAAAAGCATTCCTTACCGAATAACTAAGGCCGATATCTATACTCAGAAGTATGAGCGCCACTGAGCGACATCAGTGGCGGTAAAAATAAAGTGATATATCGTCGTTTGTTCATTAAAACGAACCGGTACCTGAAGTATAAGCTGTCGCCCGATACCGGTGTCGATAAACCCTTTTTGTTTGTAACCCATGGTCTGGGTCCCGAACATAGCTGGATATGCGTATAGCTCAGAGACATTTATCTGAAAACCAAAACGCTTTTCAGCTTGCGCAATGCTAACCGTCGGCGGCGCAAAATAACCAGATACCGGCCAACTGCCTAACTCATGCGTTACCGGAATATCCAGATAAAAGTAACCTGTGCGTAATGCTCTAGGTTTGGGTTGTTCCGAAGAGGAAATCAGCGCTTCCCCCCATAAAAACTCCAATTCGTTTTGTAACTGCGCGGTCACGTTAAAACGTAGGTGATATTTACCTACGATAACGCAAAGTTCTACGATCTCATCCCGATAACAGGGATAGTCAAAAGGAAACGCCGAAGGGCTAGCTCCATCGTAATATTCCGTTCTTTGCACTGGCGGGTCGGTTTTAACATTCATTTGAACCTGGTGCATAGTTAAAACCGTGCCCTGACACCCAGCCAAAAAAGCCGCACAAAGAATCATTGCAAAAGAGAATTTCATCGCTGCTCTCCTCTACAAATCAATATGGTGTGATGGATAGCAATTCGCTTGAAAATAACAGTTGTTACAACTGCCAAAGCTATTGCAGGGCGTATTCTCCCATGGCAACTCTACAATAATATCCGAGCCAAAGCCCCAATCAAATCCAAACAAAGCACCAATATAGCTAATAATTGCAGATATTAGTGAACTGCAATGGCCCACAGGAACAGGTGAGTCTGGACAGCTCCCACTACCACAGTTGCTTGGTGCTGAAAAAAGACATTCAAAATGTGACTTCTCACAGACGCACTGATCGTGACCTTCACACTCAGACGTTTTAACATTTCCGGGAGTCAAACAGCCAGGCCCACAATAGCCAAAACACTGATTGCTTGAATTTCCCGTGATGTGCTCAGAAGCTGATTGACTCTCTAATGCGTTCAGCGCAAGCAATTTTCTTTGACAGCTTAACATGCTGTCAAAATCTGTAAGTACATCAAAGAGACCATGGTTATGGATAACAAATTGTGATGACCGATAAAGACAAGCATCATCCTCGCAATTTTCTATGAGATACTTTAATTTTTCTTGTTCAAGAATACCTTCACTAAAGGTAAAACTACTAAAACGATTTGTGACCAGATCAAGTGCCATTCGCATTGCACCAAATGGTGCTTTTAATCCTGCTAAAGTATTATCGTGTTTATCCAGCACCTCAAGTTCACTATATAAAACTGGTATTGATTCGGACAAAGCCTTACCTACGTCGCTAGATAGAAACTCCGTTAACATTTTAATTTTTTCTGATGTGTTTCGGGTTCTCGGATTTAGTGCGGTTTCCCTTAACGCAGAAATTAAATCTACACCTCCCACCAGTATTTTTAATGTTGAACTATCTTTAGTTTCATATCTTGCCAAAGTAAAAGCAGGTTTGACTTCTTTAGTACTTTTATCAAGATAGAGAATTTTAGCGTTGATTGGACCAGTGTGATGCTGGGTGGAAATAAATAATAGGCGGATATCGCTCTCTGCGATATAACCGGCATATAAACCATCTTTTTGACTATAGCTCCGAGCGGTAAGACCCTTAGGATTAGATGTATCAGTCTTGTGCCAATGTGCCAAGCCATCTGTTTTTGTTAGAAACGATTCGTCCAAATGAGGATTATAAATACTCAGATCTTCGAGTTTATCTGTTTCAGATTGTAGCTTTTGTGCATGGCTAGAAAATGAACTTAAGACCAAAAAAAACATAAACACACAAATAAATTTACTCATAATAAAAATCCCTCTTATTTTACTTACTTCCACGCGCCTTCGTTCACACGCATTAACAAACATAGGTGAATTACGCTTTGAATGCAAGATTGGTGTTTCCTGAAATCGGCATAGGGGAGATCAGATTGTCTGATCTCCCCCTGCCACACCACCCTGCATGTGGGTCCGCATCGGGCGTTTCGAGAAGTTGAGGTTAGGAGAGTCACACCAAGCCTTGCCCGTCGAAGTAGCTTATCGTCAGTACTTTATGGAGTAACATCTAGCTGTTACTCCACCAGCTTCGACAATTTCTGGCAATCCGCTTGGCTTCACTTTCTGAGCCGCCAAGCTTGGTTACTATATCATAGGCGCGCCTACCATGCCGCCACTGCTCTAGCTGGAGGGCTCTCAGAAGATGCCTTATCCATTCATCTAGCCTTGAGGGTGTAAAAAATCTGTGTAAGTGGCATTCTATCCATGTATTTGAAAGGAATAAAGAATGCCAGTATCAGACCAGTTTATCGGTCAGTTATTAGCTGACTATAAATCCCCAGAGGACTTGTTTGGCGAGCAAGGTATCCTTAAGCAGATGACCCAAAAGCTTGCCGAACGCGCCCTTGACGCCGAGATGGAACAGCATCTTGGTTATGCCAAACATGATGCCGCCGGTAAAAACACCGGTAACTACCGCAACGGTAAAAGCCGTAAATCAGTGCGCAGCATTCACGGCGACAGTGAACTTGAAACACCGAGAGACCGCAATAGCAGCTTCGAGCCTAAACTGATCAAGAAAGGCGAGATATAAAGCCGGATAATCGCTTCCGGGCGCTGGCGGAATAACTCGCGACAGGCGTTTTCGCCATAAACTTTGCTTTCCTCCTGCCGCGGCGCCTTTGCCGTTTCTTTGGCCGCCACTTTTGGCAAACCTACTCCAACCGTAGCGCTCTGGCTAACTGCGGCTTTCGCTTTTGTCTGGCGCTGCCAGGGCTTTTGCAGTGGGTCGCGGCTTTTGGCGGCGGATGATTTTTTGTTGCTGGCAGACATGCGGTGTCCTGACGGGTTAACTAAGCTTAAGACCGGCGGCTATGATACTTGTTTTTTTATGCTAACGCAGTATCCTTGCCAGCCTGAACCCGATCTAAGGTTAATGCATGCTCAGTTACCGCCACAGTTTTCACGCCGGCAATCATGCCGATGTGTTAAAACATCTGACCGAAGTTGCCATTCTGGATTACCTGCTGCAAAAAGATAAGCCCTTGTGCTATCACGACACCCATGCCGGTGCCGGCCTGTACAGCTTGCAAAGCAGCCAGGCGCAGAAAACCGCCGAATATACTGAGGGTATCGGCAAGCTGTGGCACTATCAGCCGCAAAGCCCGTTACTTGGCAAATATCTGGATGTCGTAAAGCAGTTAAACCCGGATGGCGAACTGAATTTCTATCCCGGTTCACCCAAGATTGCCGCCATGCTGCTGCGCGCCGGCGATCAGCTGCAGGCTACCGAGCTGCATCCAAGTGATTTTCCGCTGCTGCAAAGCCAGTTTTTACAGCGCCGTTTAACGCGGATTGAGAATATTGATGCCTTCGCCGGTATTAAGGCGATGTTGCCACCTTTAGTTAAACGCGGCCTGGTATTAATTGACCCACCGTATGAGCTGAAAACCGAATATCAGGATCTGATTAAAGGCCTGCAGGAAGCCTATAAACGCTTCCCACAAGCAACCTATGCGATCTGGTATCCGGTGATTGAGCGCCATAGTATTGAACAGTTTATCGCGGCCATTGTCGCCACCGGCATTAAGAATCAGCTACGGATTGAATTTAACCTGCATGCCGACAGCCCGGGCCATGGTATGACCGGTAGCGGTATGCTGGTGGTTAACCCGCCCTATACCCTGGCACAAAGCCTGGCACCGGCGCTGTCTGAAGTACAGCAACAGCTGGGCAACCCAGCCAGTCATTATCAGATTATGCAACTTGTTGGAGAATAACCATGCGCCTGGCGCTTATCGTTTTATTGTTAACCCTGAGTAGCTATAGCTATGGCTTTGGCCGCACCGGTCATGCCATGGTGTGTGATATGGCGTTGCAGCTGTTGTCCGCTAAGGCACAGCAGCAAGTCGCCAGCCTGGTTGAAGCCTCGCCGCACCATGAGTTTGGTGCCGCCTGTGCCTGGCCGGATGAAGTGCGCAGCCAGGAGGAGTTTCGTTGGACGGCACCGCACCACTACGTCAATATGCCACGCGGCGAAAAACAGGTGAAGGCCGAATATTGCCCGGAGCATGGCTGCATTTTATCGGCGATTAGCATGATGCAACAGCGCCTGAGCGCCGATAGCAGCGACTGGCAAGCACTGCTTTTTTTAGCACATCACCTGGGTGATCTGCATCAGCCATTGCATGTCAGCTATGCTGATGACCTTGGCGGCAACCGCACTGCAGTCTATTTCTACAGCCACGAACTGCCAACCAATCTGCATGGCGTCTGGGATAGCAATATGCTGCATAAGCTTGGCTATGACGAAGATTTTCTGCTGCAGGAGCAGTTATTTGAACAAATTACCGCTGAGCAGCGCGCCAGCTGGCAACAGGGCGAGGTGCTGGATTGGGCCAATGAGTCAGCAGCCATTACCTATGATATTTATCAACATTACCGTCCCGGCATGTTGATTGACGATGCCTATCTGGAACAATACCAGGGCGTGCTGCTAACCCGCTTGCAGCAGGCAGCAGTGCGCTTGGCGTTGGTTCTGGAGCTGATTTTCGGTGAATAACTTGGGGTATCTGACCCCGAACCCAGGTTCGGGGTCAGATACCTTTGGTTCAATTAGCGGATCCAGCCTTTACTAATTTGCCGGAATAACTCTGTACCAGCCCGCTCCAGCCACTCAAAGGCAACCATCTCACGACTCACCAGCACCGCACCTGCCTGCTGCATCCGGTTTAACCCCAGTTGCTTGTTTTCAGCGGTACGGGAGCCTACCGCATCCGTCACCACAAATACCTGATAGCCAGCCGTCAGCAAATCCATAACAGTTTGCAGCACACAAACATGGGTCTCAGTGCCTATTACCACCACCTGACGGCGACCACTCTCTGCCAGGCGCTGCTGAATATGAGCTTCGCGCCAGGCACTAAAATGGATTTTCTCCAGCACCGCATCTGGTGTCAGCCATTCCAGTACCGAAGGTAAACTGTGCCCCAAGCCTTTGGGGTAATGCTCAGTAGCCAGTACCGGCACCTGACATAAACCGGCGACCTGTAACAACCAAATCGCTGCGCGCTCCACTTCATCAGTCAAGTCGATGGCAGGAGCCAGTTTGGTTTGTAAATCAATGACCAGTAGCTGGCTTTGTCCGACGTTAAGTAACATGAAGTACTCCTGAACTGATTCGGCTGACTTAAAACAGCTAACTTAAAACTGACCGCGCCATAAGGCATGACACAGGGTTTCGTCTTTATCACGGCTTAGCAGAATGCGCGCTAATATCTGATCTTCCGCGCCTGCTTCACCACTGAGACCAATTTGTGCCTCAAAATGCAGTTCCGGATCCAGCTCGCCGCCGGCTAATTCTTCCCAGCCGGCACCCGGCGGCAGCAAATCGACATAACTACGGTTTTCATAGTGTTGCTGATAGGTCTGATAATCACTGGCGCTTAAATTATCCGGCGCCAGTTCGTCAAAAATATCAAAGGCATGGTCGCACAATTCATCCAGCGACCAGAGTTCTACATGTTGCATCTTTGTCTCCTGCTTGGTGTACCTCAGTATAACACTGCTGCCCGGTGCGAACAGCTTTTGCCATCAAACAACGCATTATCAGACAGGTAATAAGTGTATAATTGCAGCCAACTTTGGGTAACTTTGGGGATCTGACCCTCAACGAGGTTGAGGGTCAGATCCCAGAATCAGGCTTGGTTATGTATATCTGTCCACTTTGTCAGGCGCCACTGCTACAACAGACACAGCAGTTTCGCTGTCCACAGCGCCACAGCTTTGATCTGGCCCGCGAAGGCTATGTGAACTTACTGCCGGTACAACAAAAAAAATCTAAAGATCCCGGTGATAATCAGTTAATGATGCAGGCCAGACGTCAGTTTCTGCAAGCCGGCTGGTATCAGCCTGTCGTGACGGCTCTGATTGAGCAGCTGTCAGCCTTAGCAGTAAGCGAACTGTTGGATTTGGGTTGTGGTGAGGGCTATTACAGCGGTCAACTGCAGCAGGCACTGCCGGCGTTGGCAATCAATGGCGTAGATATTTCTAAAGCAGCAATTAAAGCCGCTGCCAAACAGTATCCGCAAGTTAGCTTTGCCGTTGCCAGCAGTTACCAGTTACCTTTCGCAGCCGCCAGTTTTGATGCTATTTTGCGCATCTACGCCCCTTCGCTGGATGCAGAGCTATGCCGGGTATTGCGTGACGGTGGCGCTTTGTTTAGTGTCAGTCCGGCGCCGGAGCATCTAAAGGAAGTCAAGGCGGCGGTTTACCCGCAGGTACGGTTACACAGCGCTGAGGTGGTCGCCATCGACGGCTTACAACATGTGCAGCGACAGCGGCTAAGTTTTAGCTTACAGCTGCCGACCGATGATCTGAAGGCGCTGATTACCATGGTACCACTGGGCTGGAAATTCAGTCCGCCGGCGCTGGAGCACTTTATCGCCGGCGCACCGGCGATAAGCTGTGACTTTTATCTGGATCGCTATCAAAAACCGCTGCCCTGAACCGGCAGCAGCGCTTTAACAGTTAACAATCTGCCGCTTTGGCTTGAGGTGGCGAGGCTTGAGATTGCGAAGCTGGCGCTTTGCACCCGGCCAGCATCAGCTGCCGGTCCTGCTGCTGCAAAGCCGTAAACATGGTGGACCAGAAATGGGTCGTTAATTCGGTGATCACTCTGGACTCGGCATTCATCAGGATCACCAACCCCAATTCGCGCTCTTTGGAATAGGCCAGTTCGGCGCGAAAACCCTGCACCCAGCCACCGTGAAATACCAGCTGTTCCTGTCCAAACTTATACAGGCGCCAACCCAGACCATAGTGTGCATCCTTGAGGTGAGGCCGCCACATCTGGCGATTTAAGTAGCGCGGTGTCCTGACCTTACGGCTGGTGATTTGCTCCAACAAGGGTTCAGGCAGCACGTCCGGGTTATATCCCAGTTGGGCAATCAACCAGTAGCCTAAATCAACCGCACTGGCATTAACACCGGCTGCCGGCGCAAAGCGATAGTAGCTCTCATTCACCGCGCGGGCGTGCCACTGGCCCCGTGCTTTAACATGGGGTGTGGCCCGGTTTGGGCTATCCAGATAGCCCTGTAACCCCACCGATGCGGTCGGCATTTTTAACGGTTCAAAAATATTTCGCTTCAGCAAGGTGGCATAGTCCTGCTTGGTCGTTTGCTGCAGCACCGGCTCAATCAGGCTAAATAACACATTCTGATAGCCATAACACTGGCCCGGATTACACAGCGGATCGAGCTTATTAAAATGCGGAATAATCCGCTCTGGCGGGTAATTAGCCTCAATCAGGTTATCGTAGGCATTGGCTATCACCCCGGTACTTTGCGATAACAGGTGTTCAACCTTCAGCTTATTGTTAAAGGAGCGGGTTTTAAAGCTTAGTTCCGGTACATAACGCACCACCGGATCGTTCCAGCGAAAATGGCCTTGCGCTGCCAGTATTGCCGCCAGACCGCCAGCAAAGGTTTTGGATACGGAAGCAATCCGGAATACGGTATAGGCATCTACCGGCAAATTCGAGCCCACTTCACGCACACCATAACCATTGGCAGCGATAATGCGGTTCTTATACACGATGGCATAGGCGGCGCCGGGAATGTTTTGCTCCGCCATTTGTTGTTGAAAAAACTGCTCAAACTCCCGTACCAAAGGATCGGGAACGGCGGCATTGGCAAGACTACTGGTGAGCAGTAACACCAGACTACAGACTCTTTTCAGCACTGGGACCTCGGCAACGTCAGGTTGCTTATTCAGTTTTCTTATATTGTTAACGCCGTTCACACCAACACAGCGTCTTATCTTATGTCACTATCATAGCAGTAACTTTTAGGCTTGCTCCAGCCGCAGCCAGCGAAAAGCCGCGATTAATCGTATTTTTTCGCCTTCTCAGCCGGCTTTACACAACCTTTACCCTACCCCCTCTTTGTCAGTCTGGCGTAACTGGTTATAGTAAAACCAGAAATTTTATGGAGTTATTTCTATGCGCCTTTGGCAGATCCTGATTGTTGTCGCCTTGCTGGCCGGGCTGGGCTGGTACCTGATGCCCGATAATAAAGAACAAATTCAATATCAAACCCAAAGCGTCAGCCGCGGTGATATTGAGAGCGTGGTCAATACCGCCGGCACCACCCGTGCCGTGGTCACGGTGGAGGTCGGTACTGAAGTCTCGGGTCTGATCACCGAATTACTGGCTGATTTTAATGACGATGTGACTCAGGGTCAGCTGATCGCGCGCCTCGATGACCGTACTTATCTGGCCAGATTACGCCAATCCGAGGCCGACGTGGTGATGGCCAAAGCCAATCTGGAGCAACAGCAGGCCAACTTATTAAAAGCCGAAGCAGAATTAAGCCGGGCCGAGCGCGCCCACCAACGCCAGCAACAACTGATGAGCCAGGGGCTGACCAACCAGAGTGAACTGGACACCGCCTTGGCTAACTTTGAAACGGCACGGGCGCAAATCAGTGTCGCCCGTGCTCAGATCAGCAGCGCTCAGGCACAATTGCTGCAACGGGAAGCGCAGTTAGAGCAGGCCAAACTGGATCTGGATCGCACCCAAATCCGCTCCCCGGTCAATGGCACCATTATTGACCGTCAGGTTGATATTGGGCAGACCGTTGCCGCCAGCCTGTCAGCACCAACCCTCTTTACCATCGCTCAGGATCTGCGGCAGATGCAGATTGAAGCCGACGTTGACGAAGCCGATATCGGTAAATTAGCTGAAGGCCAGCAAGTCAGATTTCAGGTCGATGCCTATCCGAACCGCCAGTTTAACGGCCAGGTGTCGCAGGTACGCAAAGCGGCGACCAACGTTTCCAATGTTGTGACCTACAAAGTGATTATCGATGCGCCGAACCAACAGCAATTGCTGTTACCCGGCATGACAGCCAATATCAATGTCATTCGTGGCCAGCAAACTGACGTGCTGCGGGTACCTAATGCCGCGCTGCGTTTTCGGCCCGCCGGCGCGGCCAACCCCGCAGCTTCGCAACCGGATCCGGCTGCTGAGTTGATCCGGGAGCTGGGATTAAGCAGCGATAAAGCCAGTGCGGTGCGTCGGGTCTTTGCTGACTTTACCAGTGGCTTACAGCAGGCGCGCAGCGCCAGTGCCAATAACCCGATGACTGATATGCGGGCGCAGATGCAGCAACTGCGACAAAAGCTAAACAATGAGTTACAGCTGGTGCTGTCGGAGCAGGAGTATCAGCGCTATAGCGAAATAAACGCCCAGCGCCGCCAGCAACGGGGCCAGGGTGACAGCGGCACGGCAGCCACTGTCTGGGTACTGGATAGTAAGCAACAACCCAAGGCCATCAACCTTAGGGTTGGCCTTAGCAATGACGAGTACAGCGAGGTGTTGTCCGGTGAACTCAGCCAGGGCGACAAGGTGATAGTCCGTGCAGTCAGGGTGGAATAAATGCAAAACGCGGTGATGGCAACCCTGAAGGTTGAAAAACACTACCGGATGGGTGAACAGGTACTTAAAGCCTTAAAAGGGGTCAGTGTCGGTATCGGACAAGGCGACTTTGTTGCGGTGATGGGGCCTTCCGGCTCAGGTAAATCCACCTTTATGAATATGCTTGGCTGTCTCGACTCCCCGAGCAGCGGGCAAATATTACTGAAAGGCACTGATGTCACGCGGATGAGTGCCGCTGAACTGGCGACAGTGCGTAACCAACATATCGGCTTTGTGTTTCAGCAGTTTAATTTACTGCCACGCACCACTGCACTGGACAATGTGATGTTGCCACTGCTGTATACCGCTATGCCAAGGGCACAAGCCCGGGAGCGGGCCCGGCACTGTCTGGAGCTGGTTGGTCTGGGTAAACGCCTTGACCATCATCCATCACAGCTTTCTGGTGGTCAGCAACAACGGGTGGCGATTGCCCGGGCACTGGTAAATGAACCAGATATTATTCTGGCGGATGAACCCACAGGTGCACTGGATACTGAAACCGGGCTTGAGATCATGGCCTTATTCCAGCAACTGCATCAGCAAGGTAAAACACTGGTGCTGGTTACCCACGAGCCGGATATCGCCGCCTTTGCCAGCCGGCAACTGGTATTTCGCGATGGCTTACTGCTGACCGATCGGCAAAGTTCGCCACTGGATGCGCAGCAAGCACTGGCAGACTTCAGGCAACACCGATTGGCGGAGGCACTGAAATGAATAGTCTGATGCTGTTAAACGTAGCCTGGGTGGCACTGCGGGTCAATTTACTGCGCAGTATTCTGACCATGCTGGGGATTATTATTGGTGTCGCCGCGGTTATTATTATGCTGGCACTGGGCTCCGGTGCCCGTTACGAAGTAGACCAGCAGATCAAGAACCTCGGTGGTAACGTCTTTATTGTGTTTAGCCGGATGCGTTTTATGGGCGGCGCCCAGCAAGGCGGCACCGGTCAGAGCCTGACCGAGATGGATGCCCTGGCTATTGAAAATCAGATCCCGCAGGTGACAGTGGCCGCGCCTATGGTGCAATCGTCGGGTCAGGTGATCTACGGCAACCTGAACTGGGCTCCCAGTATCCTCGGTGTCGATAATAAGATTTATCAGGCCCAAAGCTGGTCACTCGCCGAAGGCCGCACCTTTACTGAAACCGAATTAAGCAGCGCAGGTCGGGTAGCGGTAATTGGTCAGACCGTAAAACGCGAGCTATTTGGTGCCAGTGATCCGCTGGGGCAAACCGTGCGCATTAACAAGGTGCCGGTCACCATTATCGGCGTATTAAACGGCAAAGGGCAGAATACCCAGGGCAACGATCAGGATGATATCGTCTTTATGCCGATTGATACCGTGCGTAAAAGGATCTCCGGTATCACGCTGTCGAGCCCGAAAGCCGTGCGCTCCATCGTAGTGCAGGTGGCCTCAGACCGGGATATGCCACTGGTGGAACAGGAGCTGGATGCCCTGCTCAGACAGCGGCTGCGCACCACAGCCAACGACCCGCCGTTTCGCATCCGTAATTTATCCGAGATGGTCGAAACCCGTGCCCAAACCATGCAGATTTTTAATGGCCTGCTGGCGGCTGTAGCCTCAGTTTCGCTGTTAGTGGGAGGCATTGGCATTATGAATATTATGCTGGTGTCGGTAACAGAGCGGACCCGGGAAATTGGCCTGAGGATGGCGGTTGGCGCCAGGCCGGCCGATATTTTGCGCCAGTTTTTGATTGAAGCCGTGCTGCTCTGTGCCCTCGGTGGCGCCCTGGGTTTAACGCTGGCACTGGGCACCACCTGGGCGGTGGAGCACTTTTTGGGCTATACCGCTATTATTGAGCCACAAGTGGTGCTGATGAGTATTGGCTTTTCGGCCTTAATCGGCGTCTTTTTCGGTTATTATCCGGCGCGCAAAGCCTCACGCTTACAACCGATAGAAGCACTTCGCTACGAGTAAGGAAGCAGTATCAGCAAGGGCGTAGTTTCGAGTTTGATGCTACGCCCTGCTGGGGCTGCCGGTCAGATAAAGGCCAGCAGCAATAAGCGTAGCCAGATAATCCAGAGCACCAGACAACCAAGTAAAAATACCCGGAAACGACTACGCAGCACATTGCTGCCAATGTGGATCAGGCTATGCCAGTAGCGAAGTACCACAAAGGTTGCCCCCAATAGTACAAAGCCAAGATCTGCAAGACCGAACTGCAGAATAAACAATACCGCGGCAATGTATAACAGCGGCATCTGGAACTGATTATCAAAATTACGGCTGGTCGCTATCACCTGCTCGTTGGCGCCGCTCAGGTCCATAGTGCGAAACGCCGCCATCTTAATTTCTTTATTTTTGGCCGCCTGAAACCGCCGCCGCCCCATCAGGATCATCACGCCACTGGTCAGTAATACCTGGGCAAATACCGTCAGTAACAACCATTTTTCCATTTTTATTCCTTAGGTTCTGTGGTTTACTGCCGGCAGTATGCCGCGCTCAGCCAGAAGCATGCAACTTTTTGCTGTGATCCGGCTCTTAGCTAGGGCGTGTTAACAACACCCCCTACCAGTGAACCGCGACTGAATCATCGGAACAAGGAATCAATGGAACAAGCTAATGCTCTGATGCTGCTAAAAAGTCTGGCCGCCGAACAAGATGGTCTGGCCTTGTTAAAAACCCTGGTTAAGTGGCTACAGGGGCCACGTTTTAGCTTTGAGCGCCGCAAAAGAGCGCAAAAATTGCTGGAAACTCTGGCCTTGTATCCGGCCGAGCAACGTCAGATCGCCGATACGCTGCTAAGTTGGCTCTGTCAGGTGCATCTGTATCCGGCTCTGGTCAGTCTGGGCGTATTTTCCCGGCGCGGCTTTTTACGTGAGCTGTCCAGCCGACTGTACGAAAAAGTCAACCCTGCGCCACGCGATCTGAACGAGCTAAAAGATGTGCTGGCGGAGCTGTATAAAGAGGTGGCTCACGACGAGGAGGCTGACGATAGCAATGAGGGACTGCTGCTAAAGCTCAGTCAACTCTTGCTGCCAGCGGCCAGCCCGACGGTATTAGCGCAATTCGATGCTCATCTGCGCGAAGAGACATTATGCGCGCTGGAGATGCTAAGTGTCTGGATCGCTGCCGAAGAGATGGAGCCGGATCTGATGCGCCTGGATAAGCGCCTGAATAATATCGACTCGGCCTTTATCGCCCTGCACCGTGAGCTGACAGCACTGGTGCAGCACTGCCGCCAGCAGCAGGAACAGCCTTATGATGTTGCCCATTATCATGTGATGATGGCGCAGTGTAATGAACAAGTTGACCGGCTACGCCGGCGCACAGCAACAGCGGGTAGCTCTGTTGCAGTAGCTCATCTTCTGGAGCGACTGGAGCAAACGCTGCAACGGATCACCCAACTGGTCACACTGGTTACCTGCGGGCAAGCGCCCCAGTTACGCCAGCTGAGTATTGAACTGGCCAGCCAGTTGCTGGATACCAGTCGCGATAATAGCAGTGTCCGGGCACTGTGGCGCAGTAGCACCCAGTTATTATCGAAAAGTATCAGTGTCAATAAAAGTAGTCATGGTGAGCACTATATTGCGCGCGATAAAAAGCAGTATCTGCGCTTATTTGGCTCAGCTGCCGGTGCCGGTGTGATTATTGCCTCTATGGCTCTGCTGAAGATTTATATCGAAAGCCTGCAATTATCGGCTTTTAGCAATGCGCTGTTGGTTAGCCTTAACTATGGTCTGGGCTTTGTGCTGATCCATTTATTAGGGCTGACGGTAGCAACCAAGCAGCCAGCGATGACCGCTGCCAGCTTTGCCGCAGAAGTTGAAAAAGGTGAAAACGGCCGCGCTGCCCATAAAAAACTCGCCAATCTGCTGCTCGATGTAAACCGCTCGCAGTGGGCCGCCGTCTGGGGTAACGTCAGTGTCGCAGTACTGACCGCCAGCAGTATCGCGCTGGCATACGCTGCCTGGCAGGGTAAGCCGCTCCTGGACAGCGCCGCCGTCAGCTATCAGTTACAAGCGGTCGCGCCCTGGCATGGCTCGTTATTTTTCGCGGCTATTGCCGGTATCTGGCTGTTTTGTTCCGGTATCATTGCTGGCTTCTTTGATAACAGAGCCAATTATCTGGATCTGCGGCAACGGCTTTATCACCACCCGTTGCTGAAGAAACTGCTGCCGGAACGCCCCCGCCAAGCCTTTGCCAACTACTGGCATGACAACTATGGCCCCTTGGCCGGTAATTTTATCTTCGGCCTGTTACTGGGCATGACCGGCTACGTCGGCTATTTGCTGCAACTGCCGCTGGATATCCGCCATGTCGCCTTCGCCTCTGCTAATCTGGGTTACAGCACCATCAGCGGCGGCCTGGGCCCCTTTAGCTTTTTGTTTTATTTATGTCTGGTGCTGCTGATTGGCTTTGTTAACCTGTGGGTCAGCTTTACGCTGGCCTTAACGGTCGCACTGCGCGCCCGCGGCAGCCGGATCAGTAAATTCTCGCTGCTGCTAAAAGCGGTAGTGGAACAAATTAAACAAAATCCGCTAAATCTGTTTGTGCCGGTTACGGTGCTGGCAAAAACCACTGCCACGGTTAAAAAAGCCGAAGATAGCCCTGCGGCTGTTAAAAAAGCAGAAGACAGCCCTGCTGAGCCAAAACACCAGTCCTAGCTGCCCGCTTAAATACCTGACGTGATGCCTAATTACACCGCCGCTCAACATATTGCGCGGCGGTGTTTCGTTTAAACCGCACTGTCTTACTGCTGTCATATTGCTACTTTATATTTTCTGCCAGAGTCTTGTTATACTGCGCCTTCAACTGCAAAAGGTAAGCTTATGGCGCAACTCTATTTTTATTATTCGGCAATGAATGCCGGCAAGTCGACCTCGCTGCTGCAAAGTGCCTACAACTATCAGGAGCGCGGTATGACCGTCGCGATCTATACCGCAGCGCTGGATCATCGCTTTGGTTTAGGTAAGGTCAGCTCGCGGATTGGGCTGTCGATGGACGCCCATATTTTTGACGCGGACTTTGACTTTGTGCGGCACATTGACCAGCTAAAACAACAAGGCCGGCTCGATTGCGTGCTGATTGATGAGGCGCAGTTTTTAAGTAAGGCCCAGGTCAGGCAACTGACCGATGTGGTTGATACTCTTGGGATCCCGGTGCTGGCGTTTGGCTTACGCACCGATTTTCTCGGGGAGACCTTTGCCGGCAGTGAGGCGCTGTTAGCCTGGGCCGACAAATTGATTGAACTGAAAACCATCTGTCACTGCGGCCGTAAAGCCAACTTCGTAGTGCGGCTGGATGAACAGGGACAACCGGCCAGAGCTGGCTCCCAGGTACAGATTGGCGGTAATGAAAGCTATGTTTCAATGTGCCGCCAGCACTTTAAAGCGCTTGTCTGGCAAGCCGACGACGATTAATGGAGTAAAGTATGCGGATCCTCTATGGTGTACAGGCAACAGGAAATGGTCATATCAGCCGCGCCCGAGCCATGGAGCCGTATTTACGCCAGCAGGGTGCCGAGGTCGACTTTCTGTTTTCCGGCCGCCCGGCGGAGCAATTTTTTGATATGCAGGCCTTTGGCCATTACCAGCTAAGACAGGGTCTGACCTTTGTGACGGCAGCTGGCCGGGTAAATTACTGGCAAAGCTTCCGCCAGGCCTCAGTACGGCAACTGTGGCAGGATGTCCGCCAATTGGATCTGAGCCGTTACGATATTATTCTGAACGATTTTGAACCGGTAACGGCCTGGGCAGCACGGCAGCAAAAGAAGCCCTGTATCGGCATTGGCCATCAGTATGCGTTTTTGCATCCGATCCCGATGGAAAACGCTAACCTGCTCAGTCAGGGCATCTTTCGTTACTTTGCCCCTGCCAACTATAGCCTGGGATTACACTGGCATCATTTTAACGCCCCTATCCTGCCGCCAATTCTTCATACCACCTTTGAAGCGGTGGCCAGCGAACCGACACTGGTGCTGGTCTATCTGCCGTTTGAAGATCAGCAACAGGTGTTACAGTTATTGTCGCCACTGACCGAATATCAGTTTAGTGTGTTTGGCCCGGGCCTGCCGGCACAGCAGCTGGGGCACATTCAAACCCAGCCGCCTAGTCTGGATGCCTTCAAACAAACGCTGGCGCGCTGCAGCGCCGTGCTGAGCAATGCCGGCTTTGAGTTAATTAGTGAAGCGCTGCAATTGCAAAAACGCATTCTGGTTAAACCGCTACAGGGGCAGATGGAACAGCAGTCAAACGCTCTGGCACTAACGAAGTTAGGTTTGGCAGAGCGCAGTGATAGCCTTAACAGCGCCGTGATTGCCAACTGGCTGCATAACGATAGTCAACTAAGACAGGTACAGTATCCGGATGTCGCCAGGGCCATTTGCCAGTGGCTGGCAGCTGATACGCCGGATCAGGCGGCGAGCCTGAGCAAAGCGTTATGGCAGCAGGTATCAGGTTTTTAGGTCTATACGTTGGTGAATATTGTGCCAGTTATCCGGGAACTTGCCCTGCAGCACATAAGAAAACGCAATCAGCTCGGCAATAATCAGATAAAGCTCGCGCGGGATCTGTTCGCCCAGTTCTAGCTTACTCAGCAGTTTACTTAGCTCAGCATCTTCATGGATCAAGACACCATGCTCGCGGGCCAGCGCAATAATATCGGCAGCTAACTGACCATGGCCTTTGGCAATGATCAGCGGCGCCTGACTGCCGTCATACTTTAGCGCACTGGCACTAAGTTCGGGATGGGGATTATCGGTTTTGTCCGGCATAGTGTCACCTGCGCCAGCGCAAGCTTACTGACCGCGCTGCTGGCGGTGTAAATTAAATAACAGTTCAGCTTCAGCCCGTGGCAATTCACACTCACGGATAATTTCTTCCAGATCGGCGCCAAGCTCTACCATTTTCACTGCCCGGCTGTAGATCTTGCTTTCAGGATCGCTTAAAGCAATAACTTGCTGTTGCTGTTGTAACTCATCCAGGCACTGACGCAAGCCCTGTTGCTGCTCCTGCATCTTCAGCACCCGCTGCCCCACGCCAATCAAGCCAGAGCGCAGCTCCTCGAGTTCGGCGTGTAGCTGCTGGTTCTGGCTTTGCGCCGCGTCAAACTGTTGCTGCAAGATGCCCAGCTGCTCAGCTTGCTGGCGCAGCCGCTGATACCCGAAGGCGGCAGTGAGCAGCAGTAGGATCGCCAGCGCGGCCAGTGCAACAGTAATCAGTATGATATTCATCAGATGCTACTGATTTCGTCCCATTCTTCGTCATTCAGTAATTTATTCAGATCAACCAGAATTAACAGCTGACCATCGCGGTTAGCAACGCCTTGAATAAAACGGGCACTCTCGTCAGTACCGACATTAGGCGCGTTATCAATTTCAGATTGTTTCAGATAGACCACTTCCGCCACGCTATCGACCAGAATACCGATCACCTGCTTCTCAGCTTCAATAATCACTACCCGGGTATTATCGCTGACTTCTGCCGGCGGTAAACCAAAACGGGCGCGGGTATCAATCACTGTTACCACATTACCACGCAGGTTGATGATCCCCAGCACATAATCCGGTGAACCCGGTACCGGTGCAATTTCGGAGTAACGCAACACTTCCTGCACCTGCATCACGTTAATACCGTAGGTTTCTTCCTGCAAACGGAAGGTTACCCACTGCAATACCTGATCCGCGGCCTGGTTCTTATCAGCTTGCTCTGAAAACTTACTATTCATCTACAGCTCCTTTGGGTCTGCTGGTTCAGGCGTTAATATCAAGGCCCTGGTTTAATAAATTGACCAGCTCATCAACATCAACGAGTACACATTTTTGCTCTTTAATCAGGCCCGCCATCCAGGGACGTTTCCCCTCGTGCTCACGCCATTTTATTTGTTCTGGTTCTAGCGTAATGGTGTCAATTAATTGCTCACAACTCAAGCCCCAATCGCTGGTTCCCAGCATAATAACATATTGATAGTTTAGCTCTGTTGCCAGCTCCGGGGTATATTTTTCCGGCATCACCCAACGGGCAGTATCCACCAGCTGAATTTTTTGTTGCCGATGCAGCATAATGCCTTTAAACCAGTCTGGTTTGCCAAATAACGCATTCACGGCACCGACTTCATGAATACCGCCAAGTTCGGTCAGCGGCACCGCAATTTTTAAACCGGCGACACTGAAAAATAATGCCTGAAAACGCTGCTGGCGATAGGTTTTTTCGGTTTTCAAAACGGTCGCGGCTACCGTAGGTTGCGCCAGACGCTCGGCGATCGGAATAGCGCGTTGCAACATCTCCGGCGTATTCAGCACTGCGGGTGCGCTCTGAACCTCTGGTGTGGTCTGCGTTTTCGCCGTGGTTTGCACTTTTGCTGTAGCAGGCACCACCGGCTCTGCGGCCTTGGCAACGGGCACGGCCTGAGCCAGCAACCGATTTAATTCTGCTTTACGACTCTGTGCCAGCTCGGCTTCAGCAAGTGTCGGCGCCGCTGTAACAGGGACTGCCGCTTTCGCTGCGGCTGGCTTGGCCACAGCTGCTGGCGCCGGCGGCTGCTCAGCATCATCCTCGGTTAACAACGCCTGCAGATAATGCTGGATGACCTTCTGACTCGCAATAAGACTGCTCATTTCAGGCCTCCGGACTTAACTGTAACAGATAGGTCAGTAAGGTATTATAGGCAAAGACGCCGCGAGAATTACCGGCAAAGACATTGGGCGGGGTTTGTGCCAGAGAGGCATCACGAAACTTGGTATCTACCGGCACTACGGCAGACCAGACCCGATCCTGATATTTAGCTTTCAGCTCTTTATAGGCCTCCAGTGAGGCTTTGGTCCTTTTATCGTACATGGTTGGGATTATAGTAAAGGTCAGCTCCTGCTTCGAGCTACGCATCAACGCCATAGTAGCAATCATCCGGTCCAGGCCCTTCAGCGCCAGAAATTCGGTTTGTACCGGGATCAATACCCGATCACAGGCCGCCAGTGCATTAACCATCAACACCCCCATTACCGGTGGGCAGTCAATCAGGACATAATCATAATCCTGCTCTATCAGCTTCAGACCTTTCTTTAGGATCAGGCCCATACCACTCTGGTTTCCTAACGAGCGGTCCAGCGTCGCCAGTGACATTGAAGCCGGCAGGATATCGAGCCGTTCTGCCGTACTGGGGCAAAGTGATTGCAGAATTTCCTCACGGCTGATGGCTTTACCCCGGGTGAAAATATCGTAGACACTGACTTCAAGTTCTTCGGCGTCAATACCAAAGTAATAGGTTAAAGACGCGTGTGGATCCATATCGACCAACAACACACGATAGCCGCGCTCAGCTAACAAACCACCCAGTGTGACAGTAGTGGTGGTTTTACCGACGCCACCTTTTTGATTCGCAATAGTCCAAATTACCACGTTATGGATCCTGTTGTTCGGGTACCGCGTCGGGGTTATCACGACGGGTAGTGATCCGGATGCCGCCACCTGGCAGGCTAATCACCTGAATGGTTCCATCCTCGCTTTGTATCTCGCCAGGCTGTGGCTCGGCGATGACTGCCGGCAGCTCGGCAGGGCGCACATTATTATCAGGCCGGTAACCGTAGCGGGAAATCGCAATTTCTACCTTACGGTTGGCAGCCCTCCCCGCAGCCGTGCTGTTATCCGCGGTCGGATAATACTGGCCATAACCCTCTATCGCCATACGCTGCGGCGGCGTGCCCTGACTTTCCAGCAATCTGAGTACTGAGGTCGCCCGCGCCACCGACAGTTCCCAATTCGACGAGAATAGCTCATTCGCGATCGGTACATTATCAGTGTAGCCGCGTATGCGTAAAAAATTATTGATCGGGTTTATAATTTTACCAATTTCCTGCAGTACTACCCGTGCCGAATTGGTTGCAGCCGAACTGCCGGATGGAAACAGCAAGCCACTACTCAGTTCAATCACTAACCAGTCTTGCTCCAGTCGAACCTTGGCTAAACCCTGGTCCAACAGTTGCGTCAGCGACTGGGTGAGTTCCTGCTCCAGCGATTGTAGCGGACTTCCCAGATAATGCTGGCGAAGATCGGTCAACTCTTTGGCATCAGCTAATAGCTCCGGGCCTTTTGCCTGCTCTAATGAGCTGCCATAGCGTTCAAAGTCACTTTGCGGTACAGTCTGAGTTAACACGCCAGCGCCGCTGAGGCCGGTTTCACTTTGCCGCGGTTTATCAAAAATCCGGGTCAAAGACTCTGTTAAAACACTGTATTCTTCCTGCTTTAACAGCGACAGGGCGTAGAGCACCACGAACAAGGCAAACATCAGGGTCATATAGTCAGCATAGGAAACCAACCAACGGTCAAGATCTTCGCGCTCTGTAGTTTGCTGGTGTCTGCGCTGCCGGTACATAGCTTAGCCCGGTAAATAGGATTGCAGTTTAGGCTCAATGGCTTTGGGATTCTGGCCCTGAGCGATAGAAACCAGCCCTTCAATAATTAGCTCGTGGTACAGGCTTTGCTGTTGGATCAGGTTTTTTAGCTTATTGCCTATCGGGATAAACACCAGGTTGGCAAAACCTACACCGTATATGGTTGCAACAAAGGCAGTGGCAATGCCTGCGCCGAGCAACTTGGGATCACTGATATTGGCCATCGCCTGGATCAATCCCAACACAGCACCAATAATGCCGATAGTCGGGCTGTAGCCCCCCATGGCTTCAAAGATTCTGGCACCGCGCAGTAAACGCTCGCGCTCCAAGCTAAGCTCGGCATCAAGCGTCGCTTGCAATTGCGCGGCATCGGCACCGTCAACCAGTAAGTTCAGCCCGCGATGTAAAAAGGGATCACTTTCCTGCAGCGCAGCATCTTCCAGAGATAAAAAACCATTCGCCCTGGCGGCAGAACCCCAATCGACAATCCGGCCGATGGTGCGTTTCACGGGTAAGCGCGAGGACTGAAACACCCAGGGTAACAGGCGAAAACCAAGTTGAAACTGGTTAAAAGGCGTCTGCAGCATCACGGCGCCGAGGGTACCACCGAACACGATGATAAAGGCCGGTAAATGCAGCAAGGTAGCAACAGCACCGCCCTCCAGCATAAAGCCACCGGTCACGGCAAGCAGCGCCAGCAGCAGACCGCCAAGCGCCAGCTTATCCATGCTTTAATTCCTGCAGTATGCGGGTAGCGACATCTTCCAGACTTACTTCCTGATCCATTAAACCTGCTGCAGCAATGGCTTGCGGCATACCGTAAACCACGCAGCTGGCTTCATCCTGGGCCCAGATGGTAGCGCCCTGCTGTTTCAGTAGTCGGGCGCCTTCCCGGCCATCGGCGCCCATTCCGGTCAGTACTATTGCCAACACCTTGTCCTGGTATACACGGGCAGCAGTGGCAAAGGTAATATCGACGCTGGGTTTAAAAGTGATCCGTGGCGAATCATCTTCTTTGATCCTTAAGCGTGCCTGACCTTCTGAACCTTCCACCAACATCTGCTTACCACCAGGTGCCAGATAGGCGACGCCGGGCCTTAACAGATCATTGTCTTCGGCTTCTTTTATTTCAATTTTGGCCAAACTATTCAGTCGCTGTGCAAAAGCTCCGGTAAAGGCGGCCGGCATATGCTGGATCAGAATAATCGGCAACGGGAAGGTCGCTGGCAACGCGGTCAGGATCCGTTGTAACGCGACAGGCCCGCCGGTCGAGGTACCGATAGCGACAATTTTATAATCCTTGCCACTAGCGCTGAAATGACTGCGTGGCGTTAAAGCCGGCCGTTCGAAACGACCGCGCTCTGCTGCCCCAGACTCCGTTGTCCGCTCTGCCGGTCTGCTACCAAGTGGCTGGCGCAGCGTACTGCTCTGGCTATTACGGGCTAAGGCTGAACTACTAAAGGTTGAACGCCCCAATGGCCTGCGTCTGGCTACCGCCCTGACCCGCTCGCGCAGTAATTCACCGGCTTCCTGTTTATCGCGGGCAATATCCTCAAATTTCTTTGGCAGAAAATCAACGGCACCGGCCTCCAGCGCATCGAGCGTGGCTTTAGCTCCCTCGTGGGTCAAAGATGAGAACATCAGAATTGGAATACGCTGGACCTTTAAAATCTCACGCACTGCTGAAATGCCGTCTAAAACCGGCATTTCAATGTCCATGGTGATAACATCGGGTTTTAGTGCCAGCGCTTTTTCGACCGCTTCGCGGCCGTTCACTGCACTGTCGATAACTTCCAGCTCTGCATCAGCCGACAGGATCTCCTGTAACCGGCGGCGGAAAAAGCTGGAGTCATCAACGATTAATACCCTAATTGCCATAGATCACCTGCTTATCCATGCAGCTGCTTAAACTGTTCAAACTTAATTTTGGATTTTTTAGCATAATGCTTAAGCAAGTTAGGCACATCCAGAATTAGCGCAATACCACCATCAGAAGTAATGGTCGCGCCAGCCATACCCGGTGTTCCCTGCAACAGGGCGTCCAGCGCTTTAATCACAACCTCTTCCTGACCAATCAACTGATCAACCACAAAACCGACCTGCTGTTGACCAATTTGCACTATGACCACATGACCTTGGGCCCGACGCAGTTTTTTATCCGAGTTTTTCACCAGCCAGTGCTCGAGGTAGAACAATGGAATGGCTTTGTTGCGAACAACAATTGTTAGCTGACCGTCAACAATATTGGTTTTTGCCAGATCGAGGTGGAAAATTTCACTCACACCTGCCAGAGGTAAGGCAAAGGTTTGCTTACCGACAATTACCATTAGCGTTGGCAGGATCGCCAGCGTCAGAGGTACCTTGATTTCCAGCAAGGTACCCTCACCCAGTTTGGAGTGAATATGCACAGTACCGTTGAGTTGGGTGATCTTGGTTTTCACCACATCCATACCGACACCGCGGCCGGATATATCTGAGATCTGTTCTTTGGTTGAAAAACCCGGTGCGAAAATCAGGTTAAAGGCATCGGTATCTGACATCCGCGCTGCAGTATCGGCATCAATAACGCCGCGCTTGATCGCCAGGTTTTTCAGCTTCTCCGGATCCATACCGGCGCCATCGTCCTGAATTGTCAGCAGGATATGGTCACCGGCTTGTTGCGCGGCTAACTTGACCACACCTGTACGCGACTTACCGGCAGCCTGACGCACATCTGGTAATTCAATACCATGGTCAACCGAGTTTCGCACTAAATGCACCAATGGGTCGGCCAATGCTTCGACCAGGTTCTTATCCAGATCGGTCTCTTCACCTTCCAGCACCAGATCGATATCTTTTTTTAGTGAACGGGCGAGATCGCGCACCACGCGCGGGAAACGGCCAAATACTTTCTTAATTGGCTGCATTCGCGTTTTCATTACCGCGCCCTGAATATCGGCAGTCACCACATCCAGGTTAGCAATGGCTTTACTCATTTCCTCGTTTTGCGCAGAGCCCGATAAACTGACCAGCCGGTTTCTGACTAATACCAGTTCGCCGACCATATTCATAATCTGGTCCAGGCGTTTAGTATCAACCCGCACCGTAGTCTCTGCTGCGACGGCACCTTTATCTGCCGCAGCGGCATTACCGGCAGCTGGTGCAACCGGTGCCTCTGTGGCTTTGACCGGCGCGGCAGCAGGAGCGGCAACCGGTGCTGGCGGCGGAACTTCTGCTTTAGCCGCTGCCGGGGTTACTGGCGCCTTGCCTTTGCCGTGCAGCTGATCCAACAGGGCTTCAAACTCGTCATCAGTAATTTCATCAGCCTTGGCCGCGGGCGCGGCCGGCTCAGTAGCTGTCACAGCTGGTGCAGCAGGCACTTCCGGCTTAAAGCTCCCCTTGCCATGCAGCTGGTCAAGTAAGGCTTCAAACTCATCATCAGTAATATCATCGCCTGCGCTCACTGGCGCCGCTGGCGCACTGGCAGCCACTTCGGTGCGACCAGGAGCGGCCGAACCGTGTAACTCATCGAGCATACGCTCAAATTCATCCTCGGTGATGCTATCGACATCATCGCTATCGGGTGAAGCGGTTGGTTGCTGTACCTTTGTAACCTGTGGCGCAACCGGAGCTGTAACCGCAGGTGCAGCCTTGGCTGCCTGAGGTGCTGCCTCGCCGGGTGTTTCCGGCTCGGAATAGAAATGCAGTGCCGCTAATAGCTGAGGATCGGCCGGGGTCAACGGCTGACGTGCTTTCACCTCAGTAAACATTTCATTGACCACATCCAGAGCCTGTAAGATCACATCCATCAGCTCGGGGGTGATACTGCGCTTACCGGTGCGAAGTATATCAAACACGTTTTCAGCGCCGTGACAGGCATCAACTAATTCGGTCAGTGACAGGAAACCAGCCCCACCTTTTACTGTATGGAAACCACGGAAAATGGCATTTAACAGAGCAGTGTCATGAGGGTTATTCTCAAGCTCGACCAGCTGTTCCTGCAACAACTCTAGTATTTCACCGGCTTCGACCAGAAAATCCTGGAGGATGTCTTCATCCATATCAAAACTCATCAGTAAACACCTCTGTTAAAAACCTAAGCTCGACAGTAAGTCATCCACATCGTCCTGACCACTGACGACATCATTGCGGCCTTCTTTATCAATAATAGGCCCCTCAGCTTCATTAGCTTCAATCTTTCGTTTGGCAGCTTTGGGTTCCATTACCTGCACGTTACTGTTACCAAAAGCAGTAAGCAGGCCGATCAGGCTCTCTTCGACTTCACGGACTAATTCGATGACCCGGCGTAAAATCTGACCGGTTAAATCCTGATAATCCTGCGCCATTAATACGTCAGTCAATAATTGATTCAGTCGGTTTGACTCCGTCACCGTCTCTGCCAGAAAAGCATCAATGCCATGACAGAGGGTTTTGAATTCACCCAATTCCAGATCGCGCTTCATCAGTTTCTGCCATCTTGGCAACAACTGATTGAGTTGCTGACTGATTTGATCGGCAATAGGTAAGCATGACTCTACGGCATCCATAGTCCGGTTAGCCGCTTGCTCAGTCATATCAATAACGTGGTTAAGGCGCTTTTTGGCATCGGGGATATCTTCAACCAAAATATTGTTTAGCGAGGGATCAATCTGAAAGTTTTTCAATGACTCGTGTAATTGCCGGGTCAGTTTGCCAACCTCGGCAAATAATTCCGACGAGCCGGGCATACCGAGTTGCTGTACCAATTGGTTGGCGATGTCCTGCTCGCCCATCTCCAACAGTTGTACCAGCTCTCTGGCTTGGTCTAGCGTGATTAACGGAGCCGAATTGGCAGACATGGCGTCACTCCTTGGTCAGCTCCGGCTTAGCCGATCCGTTCGAATACTTTCGCCAGCTTTTCCTGTAATGTTGCTGCAGTAAAAGGTTTGACGATATAGCCATTCACGCCAGCCTGAGCGGCAGCAATAATCTGCTCTTTCTTGGCTTCGGCAGTCACCATCAATACCGGTATATGCTTAAGTTTCGCATCTGCCCGGATCGCACGTAGCAGGTCAATCCCCTGCATCCCAGGCATATTCCAGTCGGTTACCACGAAATCAAAATCGCCATTCTGCAACATCGGCAAAGCCGTGCTGCCGTCATCCGCTTCTGAAATATTGGTAAAGCCTAAATCGCGTAACAGGTTCTTGATGATCCGTCTCATGGTCGAAAAATCGTCGACTACGAGAATCTTCATATTCTTATCCAAAGTCCCCTCCGAAGAGCACGTCATCCCATTATTCAGGATACACTACAACCAAGCCTGCATTCGGGCTTTTAACCGCACTAATGCCTGACTATGAATCTGACTGACCCGGGACTCACTGACATCCAGTACAGCCCCAATTTCTTTTAAGTTTAGTTCGTCATTATAATACAGTGATAAGACTAATGCCTCTCGCTCCGGCAAACTACTGATATGTTTCACCAGTGCCGCGTTAAACGCCTCATTAGCCTGCTCATGGTACAGCTGATCGGTATCTGAATCCTCAGCCGTCACCAAAACATCTTCGGAGATACCGAGGTCTTCGATGCCGATAATCCGACCCGAACTCACATCACTAAGCATATGATGATATTCATCTAAAGAGATAGCAAGTTTTTCTGCAACTTCATAATCACGAACATCACGCCCAAGTTGAGCTTCGAGCTCAGCAATGGTATCGGCGATTAAGCGGGCATTACGATGCACCGAGCGCGGCGTCCAGTCGCCACGCCTTATTTCATCTAGCATGGCACCCCGAATACGAATGCCGGCAAAGGTTTCAAAACTGGCCCCTTTGCTACCATCAAAATTTTTGGCGGCTTCAATTAAGCCAATCATACCGGATTGGATCAGGTCATCGGCCTGTACGCTGGCCGGTAGCCGGGCTAATAAATGATAGGCGATGCGTTTGACCAGTGGTGCATGGCGCTCCACTAGTTGCTGCATGTGATCAATACCACCATATGCGGCCAACTTACTGTTCAAAGAACCCCCTACTCAGATTGTGGCTGGACAAGCTGCTCCAGAAAAAACTCCAAATGGCCGGAAGCATTTTCAGGCAAAGGCCACTTAGCTGCTTTTAGCGCCAGCGCTTTCACCGCCATACTGGCTGCGGTGGTTGGGTAAGCATCAATAAAGGCTTTTTGTTTACGCGCCGCCCGGCGGACATTTTCATCCTGCGGTACGGTTGCAACCAGCTCCAGCGTTACATCCAGAAAACGGTCTGTTACCCGGGTTAGTTTAGCAAATAATTCCAGACCTTCTTTGCTACTTCGCACCATATTGGCAACTATTTTAAATTTTTCAACACCGTGGTCGCGGCTGAGGATTTTCATTAACGCATAAGCATCAGTGATGGATGACGGTTCATCGCAAACCACCACCAACACATCCTGCGAGGCGCGGGAAAAGCTGAGCACCATGTCGGAAATTCCGGCAGCCGTGTCAACCAATAACACGTCGATCGGCGTTTCCAGCTCGCTGAAGGCACGGATTAGGCTGGCATGCTCCACCGGCGATAATTCAGTCATATCCTGATTACCCGAGGTGGCGGGGACAATTTTAATGCCAAAAGGGCCTTCTACCAGAATATCGTCCAGACTGGCTTTACCACTTAATACGTGAGAAAGATTGCGTTCAACCCGCAAACCCAGCATCACGTCACAATTTGCCAAACCCAGATCAGCATCCAGCACCAGGACTTTCTTGCCCATTTGCGCCAATGCCATCGCCAGGTTCAGCGTGATATTAGTTTTTCCGACCCCGCCCTTACCACCGGTAACGGAGATCACTTTTACTTTTTGTCTATTCATGCGTCTGAGGCCGCTGGCCTGATCTTCTGCTATTGACTTCTTATGCATATAAGGCATCCGTCTGCTCTTGCGGATACCACTGATGAGCTGGTTGGCTATGCGCCAGACGTAACTGTTCGGCATTATCGACCAGTGTCTGCGCATCAGCGATCTGTAAATCTTCCGGCACCCGTTGGCCATCGGTCAGATAGCTAATGGGTAGCGCATGCTGGATAGCGATATTTAACGCTTCTCCCAGGCTGAGACACTCGTCCAGCTTAGTAAAAATACAGCCTGCCAGTGGCAAACGTTTAAATTGCAGCACGGTTTCCTGCATCACCCGGGCCTGCGCTGTCGCTGACAATACCAGATAACTGCGAATTTTGACACGGGTGTTGTGCACCAGTGACGCCAGCTGCTCAGCCAGTCGTAGATCGCGCTGGCTCATGCCGGCAGTGTCAATCAGGATCAGTTTACGTTGTTGTAGTTGATTCAACAAGATAGATAATTCTTCACTGTCTTTAGCCTGCTTAACCGGACAGCCAATAATACGACCAAAGGTCGCTAACTGCTCAAAGGCACCAATGCGGAAACAATCGGTGGTAATTAACGCGACCTGATCGGTACCGTGACGTTTGGCAAAGGCTGCGGCCAACTTGGCTACGGTGGTAGTTTTACCTACGCCGGTAGGGCCGACCAGCGCCACCACGCCACCGCGGCGCAAAATATCGTCCTGAGTAGTACTCACCTGGCCAGCCAGTAACTCGAGCGCAGTTTGCCAGGCATCCTGCGTATTTAAATCTTCCGGCATAAAACACGCCAGTTGATCGGCGACCAGCTCTGATAAACCGAGCTGACGCAGATTTTCAATGACCAGTGCCCGCACCGGCTCACGCCGCGCCAGTTCCTGCCACATCAGGCCAGATACCTGATGCTGCAGCAATTGCCGCATCGACAACATCTCAGCCTGCATCTTGCTAAACTGCTGTTGCATCAGCTCAGCCTGTTGTTGTTGCAGTTTACTGATTTCCTGCCATTGCGGCGCTGGGGTCGCAGCGACAGGATTTTGACGTTCGAACTGACTGGCTTTTTGCAGCGTGGGTTTGGGCGCAGCGCTGGCAGCTTTTGGCGCGTCCGGCACTTGCCCTTGCTTTTGCATTTGACGCTCCAGCAAGGCACGTAGTGAATCTGCTGGCTCTGCTTCGTCGGTAATGGCCAGATTAACTCTGGGTTCATTGCGCTTAGCCGGAGGTGTAATGCCTTCGACCTGTGCAGCAGCAACTTTAGCTTTCGGGACAGCCGGCTCAGCATCAATGGCGGCAACGATTTCCACGCCTTCAGCGACTTTTTTATTGGACAGGATAATGGCGTCCGGTCCAAGGAACTCCTTAACGTCGGCCAGGGCACTGCGCATATCTTTGGCAACAAAGCGTTTAATTTTCATGAGTTACTCCTAGTTCGACTGACCGATGACACTGACAATGCGGATCTGCTTATCGTCCGGAATTTCCTGATACGACAACACCCGTAATCCTGGAATGGTGTACTTCACAAATCGTGCCATCACTGAGCGTAAAATTCCTGACGTCAGCATCACCGCACTTTCACCGGTTAATTCCTGGTTCTGATGAGCTTCCTGCAGCGACTGTTGAATGCGATCGGCCAACCCCGGTTCTATACCAGCGCCATCATTACCCGCGGCCTGCATTGATTGATGCAGCATTTGCTCCAGTTCAGGTGCAAAGGTAATAACCGGAATTTCCTGCTTGCTACCAACGACCTCTTGCACAATTAACCGGCGCAGAGCAATCCGGCAAGCGGCGGTAAGGACGTCAATATCCTGACTCTTAGCCCCATACTCGACCAGGGTTTGCACTATGGTACGCATATCGCGGATCGGTACCCCCTCGTGTAACAGATTCTGCAATACCTTCACCACTGCGGTCAGCGGTAGCGTATCGGGTACCAGCCCTTCGACCAGCTTCGGAGAATGCTTACCGAGCATATCCAGCAGATTTTGTACTTCCTCATGTCCCAGTAAACTGGCCGCATTATTGGTCAGGATCTGACTGAGATGGGTCGCCACTACCGTTGCGGCATCCACCACGGTGTAGCCCAGTGTCTGCGCATGTTCACGCTGATCTTTGCTGATCCAGACCGCATCCAGACCAAACGCCGGATCCCGGGTCGCAATCCCCTTCACCGTGCCAAATACCTGACCAGGGTTGATTGCCAGCTCATTATCATGACGCAGCTCCCCTTCACCATTGGTGACCCCCATCAAGGCCACCCGGTAGCTGTTTGGTTCCAAATCCAGATTGTCGCGGATATGTACCGGCGGGATCAGAAACCCCAGCTCCTGGGATAACTTTTTACGAACACCTTTGATTCGATTTAACAGCTCCCCACCCTGAGCTTTGTCTACCAGTGGGATCAGACGGTAACCAACTTCAAGCCCAATCACATCCACGCCTTGCACGTCATCCCAGCCAATTTCTTTTACCGGTTGCACATCACTCATCGCATTGCTGGCACTGGTTGGTCGCTGCTGTAACTGGGCAGCCTTAGTGGTTGCCAATTTTTTCGTATACCAGGCCACCCCACCCAAAAGCGCTGCCAATGAAAGAAAGGCGAAATGTGGCATGCCTGGGACTACCCCCATCAAGGTCATAACCCCTGCGGCAACAAAAAGCACATGGGTATTATCACCAAGCTGGCTTTGCATCTCTTTACCAAGATCGCCCTCTTTATTCTGGCGGGTGACAATAATGGCGGTACCGATTGACAATAACAGGCCAGGGATTTGGGCCACCAGGCCATCACCGATGGTCAGCAAGGTATAGATTTCCATCGCTTGGCTAAAACTGAGGCCATGCTGCACCATACCGATAAAAATACCGCCAACCAGGTTAATCACCAGTATCACGATACCAGCAATGGCATCACCTTTTACAAACTTACTGGCACCATCCATCGAGCCATAGAAGTCGGCTTCACTGGTCACCTCCTCGCGGCGCTTGCGTGCTTCTTCCTGGGTAATCAAGCCTGAGTTTAGATCGGCGTCAATCGCCATTTGCTTACCGGGCATCGCGTCCAAAGTAAAGCGGGCTGATACTTCGGCAATACGGCCAGCGCCCTTGGTAACGACGACAAAGTTAATAATAATCAGGATCAGAAACACCACGATACCAACGGCATAGTTGCCACCGATAACCACGGAACCAAAGGCTTCAATCACAGCCCCTGCGGCATCCCCGCCATTATGACCTTCCAACAGCACGACACGGGTACTGGCGACATTCAATGCCAGACGCAGAATAGTGGCAACCAGCAATACACTGGGGAAAATACCGAAATCCAGCGGTCTGCGGGTATATATCGTCACCAACAGTACCACCAGCGCCAGCGCAATATTAAAAGAAAACAGGATATCCAGCATCAACGGTGGCAGCGGTAGCACGACCATCGCCAATGCGGCCAGAATCAAAATGGGCGTCCCGATCCCTTTTAGGTGTTGAAGATGAGCTTTATCAAATTTACTGAAATACTGAGCAAATTGCATGAGCGGCCTGACAAGGTATTGACACTACCCCTGCTTAGGCAAGAACTATTCCAGTCTGTTAGTGAGCTGTACTAAGTGCTGAAAATTACAGCGTTAGTGACGCACCTCTGGTGGGATTGGCAACTCTTTAGCCAGTGCTTTCGGCCTGCTCCCCTTGCCTTTGCGATAAAGGTTAAGCTGATAAACATAAGCCAGTACCTGCGCTACTGCGGCGAACAATTGTTCCGGGATTGGATGATCAAGCTTGGTAGTGTAATAAATTGAGCGCGCCAGTGCCGGTGATTCAATCACCGGGATCTTATGCTCTCTGGCAATATTACGGATATGCATCGCAACCTCATCCACGCCCTTCGCAACCACGGCCGGCGCGCGGAACTTGCCTTGATCATATTTCAGCGCCACCGCATAGTGCGTTGGGTTGGTGACGATAACATCCGCGGTAGGTACCTGTTGCATCATCCGCTTCATCGACATCTGCATCTGGGTGCGGCGGATCCGGGCTTTGATTTCCGGGCTACCCTCAGTATTTTTGTGCTCGTCTTTGATTTCCTGCAACGACATTTTCAACTGCTCGGTGTGATGCCACTTTTGATAGGGTGCGTCGACCAGCGCTATTACTGAAATACTGGCACACAACCCTAAAAACAACCAGCCAAGAAAATAGAGTGCCGATTCGATATTATTTGGCTCACTCATTAGCGACAACGCCATAATATCCATAAAGAACAGCTTTAGTAGCAAATAGGCAATGCCGACCACTACCGCTACTTTTAGAATGCTTTTGCCAAGCTCCATTAATGCCTGTAAACCAAACATCCGCTTGAACCCCTGGAGCGGGCTCATTTTGCTGGCTTTCGGTGCTGCGGCTTCCCAACTAAAGTTATAACCACCTAACAGAATATTGCCGATAAAGGCCGCAATCAGGATCAGTAAAAAAATGCCGGCCAAGGGTGCCGCCAGCTCTCTGCCGGCGTCCCCCCAGGCGGTAAACATACTGTTGGTTTCAAAGATATCTTTTTGGTCTAAGCGCATCAGCCGTTGGCCGATGTTTAACATCGCCATCGCTAACATCTTGCCAAAAATCAGTAAGGCGGCGGCGCTGCCGATTAAAACAAAAGCCGTGCCAAGGTCTTTTGAGCGGGCGATCTGGCCCTTTTTCGCTGCGTCTTGCAGCTTCTTGGGCGTGGGCTGTTCGGTTTTTTCGGCGCCGGAATCTTCTGCCACGTCAGCCTCCTAACAGCCTATCAGCCGGCAGCTATAGTCGATGACATGCTCCCACTGCTTTTCGTAATGAAATAAGAAAGTATCCAGCGTCAACCATAAAATCAGCAAACCGGATAGCATGGTGATTGGAAAACCAATCGAGAAAATATTTAACTGCGGCGCGGCACGGGTCATAATACCAAAGGACAGATTCACCACTAACATGGCGACAATAGGTGCCAGCGCAATAGCCAGAGCAGTAGCAAACATCCAGCCACCGAATTCAACAACGGTCCAGTAACTGGTTACATCCCACCATTGACCATTGATCGGCAGCGTCTCAAAACTGAATACCAGCATTTGGATCATAATCAGATGGCCGTTAAAGACAAAAAACAATAAGGTGGCCAGGATCAGATAAAACTGACCAATCGCAGGTACCGAAATTCCGCTGGCAGGATCCGCCATCGAAGCAAAAGCTAAACCAGTTTGGGTTGCCAATAACTGCCCTGCTAATATGAAAGTATTGATAAACATCAGTGAGATAAAGCCCAGTGCAAAGCCGATGGTCAGCTGCAGCAATACCTCCAGTAACATCGCAAATGAAATGAGTTCAGGGTAGATGGTTTTCGGCAGCATCGGCATCATTACCAGAGTAATTAACACTACTAATCCGGTTTTAATTCGGGTTGGAATTGTCCTGACACCAAGACCCGCCATAATCATTAGCATACCGGATACCCGACACAGCGGCAGTAAAAAATCTGCTATGGTCTGCATCAGGGTTGCCATCAAAATTTCCATCGGTACTGCCCTACCCGACTATCTGCGGAATGCTTTGATAAAGTTCAGTGGTGTAATCCATAATCACCCGCACCAGCCAGTGACCACCGAAAATCAGCGCCAGCAGGGTGACAATTAGGCGTGGTAAGAAGCTTAAGGTCTGCTCGTTAATCGAGGTAGCCGCCTGGAAGATTGCTACTATTAAGCCGACAAACAACGATGGCAGAATAATGGCGCTGACCAACAGGATAACGATAAACAAGGAATCCCGTAATACGTCAACAAAGGTTTCCGGACTCATGTGCCGACTCCATAACTGGTCGCCAGGGTGCCCATCACCAGGATCCAGCCGTCAACCAGTACAAACATCATCAGTTTAAACGGCAACGAGATAATCATTGGCGATAGCATCATCATACCCATCGCCATCAGTACGCTCGCCACCACCAAATCAATAATCAGAAATGGGATAAATAACATAAAACCAATCTGAAACGCCGTTTTCAGCTCGCTGGTGACAAAGGCGGGTACCACCACCGTCATCGGGTAGTCCTGCGGATTTTCCGCAACCTCTAAACCGGCGATCTGAGCAAAGGTATCCAGATCTCTTACCCGGGTCTGATGCAGCATAAAAGCTTTTAACGGCACTATGGCTGCATCCAATGCCTGCACCGGGTTTAGGGTTTCTTCCAGATAAGGTTGAATCGCCTGCTCATTAATGCTCTTAAAGACCGGCGCCATGATAAAGAACGTCAGAAATAGTGTGATACCAATTAACACCTGGTTAGAAGGCGTTTGCATTAAACCGATAGCCTGACGCAAGATCGCTAACACTACGATAATACGGGTGAAACTGGTCATCATAATGACCATCGCCGGAATAAAGCTCAGCGCCGTCATAATGGCCAGCACCTGCAGCGTCACGCTGTAGGACTGAGAACCATCTGGATTAGTCGTAACAGTAACGGCCGATAAGGTGCCGTTATCGGCCAGCAGTTGTGGGCTTAACAGCACCAGCAACAGAATAAACAACACTCGCAGCATGCCAACTTCTATTTTTTCAGGAATGACTGCAGCTGTGTATGAAAATCTGATGCCAACTTTTCTTCAGGAAGTGGATTTTCTAATTCAAAGAGGAAATTAACACTATGTGGAGTGACGCCAATAACCCGCTGTTTTCCTTGTATTTCAATAACTAACAGCCTTTCTCGCTGCCCCAGTGGCATAGCCGTTACCACCTTGATATGGCGTCCACCGGGCAAGCGTAGCGTCAATTTCTTGAATAACCAGCCCAAACCCAGTACCAGTAAAATAACCAGCGTCAGAGAACTGGCTATTTGCAGTATCGTCATCGGCGAACTGCGTTGCTCGCTGCCCGGATTAAGCACCGCGCTGCGCTCGGTGAACTGATTCGGACCAGTAGCTGGTGTGGCGGTCTTACTGGCAGTGGCTGGCGCTGGCGCACTACTCTGCTCATCTTTTGCCGGCTCTGCTGTTTCTGTCTGCTCTGCAACTGCCTGCGCTACGGCTGTCGGATTACCAGTTTCGGGCGATATTGCCTGCACAGCACTAGCAGAGAGTAGCACTGCCAACAACACGCCTTTATTCAAAGATCTGCAATCAGTATTGGCCATTAACGTAACTTCTTAATACGTTCGATTTGACTGATTACATCAGTAAGACGGATACCGAATTTATCGTTAACCACCACCACCTCACCGTGCGCGATCAGGGTACCGTTTACCAATACATCCAATGGCTCACCGGCGATACGGTCCAACTCCACTACCGAGCCCTGGTTTAGCTGTAACAAATTACGAATACTGATTTTTGAGCGTCCGACTTCCATCGAAATGGTAACCGGAATATCCAGGATTGTATCCAGCTTGCGCCTGTCCACCTCAGAACTTTTATCATCGCTCAGCTCTTCCAGCTCAACCGCTTTAGCACCGCCTTCGGCTTCCGCCATTGCGGCTGCCCATTCATCCATGGTGTCCTGATCATTTGCCATCTTCGTTACCTTCTGTCTCGTTCGCTGATATTTAAATCAGCCTCTAATTCTAAAATATCGGCATCGTTATCCAGGCGCCTGCCGCCCTTGGTAAAGACCTGCATTTCGGATTTCGCCGACTCTGGCCGCTTAATTTTCTCGGTGATCTTCAGCGCTACATTGTCCCGTGAGCGGCCAAGCTTAGCGCGGAAGGTGGGTAAGTCCTCGATTAATACCGTGATATGCTCCGGGATCTCAACCGGGATAATGTCACCGGCTTTCAGTTCCATAATGTCACGCAAGGTCAAGTCCACGTCCAGCATCTTGGTACTGAGGTCAACTTTCACATCCATAATCTCGTCACGCAGCGCTTTTGACCAGCGTAGATCAGTATCTTCCTTATCGCTCTGCACACCCGCATCCAGCAGTTCGCGGATCGGTTCCAACATCGAATACGGCAAGGTGACATGAAAATCGCCGCCACCACCGTCCAGTTCGATATGGAAGGAGCTAATCACCACCACTTCTGTCGGGCTGACGATATTCGCCATTGCCGGGTTGACTTCAGAGTCCAGATACTCGAACGAGACATCCATTACCGGTGCCCAGGCTTCTTTGTAATCTTCAAAAATCAGTTTTAACAGCATTTGAATAATACGCCGCTCTGTTGGCGTAAATTCGCGGCCTTCAATCTTGGCGTGATAACGACCATCACCACCAAAGAAGTTATCTACCAGAATGAACACCAAACGCGCTTCCATGGTGATCAGGCCGGTACCTTTTAATGGCCGGAACCGCACCATATTTAAGCTGGTCGGTACAAACAGGGTATGAACATATTCGCCGAATTTGATCATCTGCACGCCGTTGATTGACACCTCGGCAGTGCGGCGCATCATATTAAACAAACTGATCCGCATATGACGGGCAAACCGCTCGTTTACCATTTCCAGCGTAGGCATACGACCACGAACGATACGGTCGTGGGATGAGAAGTCAAACTGCACCGTGCGCCCGCCATCGGCGCCATCGCTGCTATCTACTTCTTCTTCGACTTCATCGACGCCATGTAACAGCGCATCAATTTCATCCTGCGATAGTAAGTCAGACACTGTTATTCACTCTTGTTATTGCATCACAAAACCGGTAAACAAAACTTCTGCGACGACAGCACTGCCCACCACATCCAGCATCGCGGTTTGCAAATCGATCAGCGCTTTGTTCTTTAATTGTTCTTTCCCGGTTGACGTTATTAATTCATCAGCACTGGCGGTACTAAAGGTCGCCAGTAAAGTTCCTTCAATTAATGGGATATGCCGCATCGCCAGCGCCTGATTGGCATCGCCACGGACCATCAGTTGCACCCGGATCTGTACCAGCCGATCCCGGTTTGCCCCCGCAACATTAAACACGAAAGGTCGTGGCATCTGCACATAAAGCGCCGAGCCCTGCGCCACGGTTGGGCCAGTACCAGCCTCAGTTCCGGCTTGCTCGCCAGTGACTGGGGCGCTGCTATCATCGCCAGGTAACAGAAAAAATACCACCGCCGCCAACACTAACAGCAGGCCGGCCGCGGCGCCGATAATGATCAGTTTTTTCTTTTTTGCGCCCTGATCGACCAATTCCAGTTCATTTTCCGCCATACCACGGCTCCCTCAGCCCCACTGTAAAGATGTTATTATGCTCACCGGCCCGAAACTTTGTAAATGAAAAGTCAGACAGTTGGCTGTTGCTTAAGCATAGTAGTCAACCAAACGCTCAGAAAGCTTAACCTGAATTTGCTGGGTCGGCATTGCGTCATCGCCTGTATCAGCCAATTCTGTGCCTTGCTGCTGCCCCTGACTATTCTGACCGGTTTGCTGCCGTTCCTGCTGCTGCACCTGGCCTTCTCCCAATTGGATCCCTTGTTGCTGTAACATTTCCCGTAAGCGGGGCATTTGCTGCTCCAATAGTTCTTTTGCTGCTTGCTGCTGCACGATAAATTGCACTGATGCTTGTTCCTGCTGCAGATTTACCCGGATCTGCATCTGACCAAGCTCGGCAGGATCAAGCCGGATTTCGGCAACCTGAATATTTTGTCTGACCATTACATGCACCCGCTCACGCAGCTGCAAAGTGGCATCCTGCTGCTGCAGATTCAGTTGCTTTAATTTTGCACTTAACTCTGGAGCGCTTGGCGGAGCATCCGCTTTCTGTTGCTGTGTCAGTTGCTGCTCAAACCGGCTTTGTAATTGGGTTGCCGTTTCAGTTAAGGTGGTAGCTGGCACTGCGCTGCCGCTGTTCGCGGCTAGCACCACTTCCAGCCGGCTAATCGGCGGCAAGGCATTGTTTGCGCTGGTTTCAGCTGGCGGAATCGCTTCTGTCAGGCTGACGTTACGACCAGCACTGAGTTCGCGTGACGCTGTTTCGCTGTCAACTTTACTATGCCGCTCCGCTGTTCCCTTTGCTGCCGGCGAGGTTCCCGCAACACGGCTAACCGCAGCTTGCAGCGGCGCCGCAGACTGGCTGACAGCCTGAGGCGCTGCCGTAACAGCCAGCGCAGCGACCTCAGCTACGTCGTTAATAACAACAACCGGCTCAACCGCCGTTTTATCCACTGGCACTGTTGGATCCGCGACGGCTTTACTGCTACTCAACGGGGCTGTCTGCTGAGCCGCTTGGGACGGCAGCATCTGTTGCATCAGTTCAACAACTTCTTGCTCCGGCGCAAGCATCGCGGCAGAGGTAGTTTCCGGAGCTATCGCTGGCTGAAGTGGCGTCTGCGGCACAGCAGAAGTCGGCGTGCTGACTATCGCTTTATCAGCCTGACCGTCGGTAACGCCTGCAGCTTTGGCACTGACCACCGGCTGCATGATCGTACGTTCTAAATCAGCCGCTGCTTGCGTGACAGCGGTTCGCTCCGACTTCGCCTGAAGTTGCAGCACGGGGTCGAGGTTGGCCTGAGCCGTTTCTTGCTCAACCTCGGTGCCTGATGGCTCAGTAGCCGACGCCGCTATAGCGGGCGCAGATATTACAGGCTCTGATAATTGCTGCGCCGTGCCAACTTTAGTTGTCGGGCTGCTACTGCTCTGTTGTCTTGTGGTGTCAAACTGCTGACTGAAAATTAACTCTGCTTGCTCTGCCGGTAATAATGGCGACTCTGGTACAGGCCCGATTTGCTGTTCAATTACCTGGTGCTGCATTAACTGCTGTTGGATCGCCATAAAACGCTTTTTATCCAACTGTGCACTGGTTTGGTTTGCCTGTTCAATTAAGCCCAACCAGGAAATAGCCGCCTGCTGTGCAACCGGCTCAGGTTCAACAGGCGGTAACGAAATTTCGGACCAGACGGCAATGTCCGCATCAGACAATTCTACTGGTATTGATTCAGCAGCTGCTGCCACTGATTGCCCGGCCGGATCCGCTGCCACAACGGCTGGTACCGGTAGCGGAGTCAGCTCAGCTTCTGCAACGGGTTCAGGGGAGGCAAGCTGGCTGGGTACAGCGGCAACAGACTGCCGCTGCGGCAACTGTTGTTGTTGTTCGTCACTGAGCAAGCGGGCAAAAGTGGTTTCGCCGTTATAGCCAGCCTCCGCCGTAGTGGCAAAACCCGGCACTTCGCTAAATGCCAGCGACTCTGCCGGGTTTAACAGCATTGATATCTGCACACCTTGCGTCATAGAGATATACCTGTAATCCGTTGCTACTTGCGCCTGCGGTCAGTATTAGCTTGTGCACTGACTGACCTTGGGCTTTATTTGTTCGCCATCTTTGCGCTGCAAAAATGCTTGTCACAGTACTGCTGACAAATTACATTCAAAATTCGCGCCAGTTTTCAGTGACCCGGGGTAATGACATCGGCGCGCCAGCTCACGCTGTCGGTTTGACCCGCTGCCTCTGCTTAGGGCGTGTTGACGTTTACTGCTTGTTTTTGCAGCCGTTTGGCTGGTGTTTATACAAGGCAGAGCTTGTGATGTGTAGTTATTCTACATGAACAAGCGATAACGCAGTAGAAACGCCAGCCAAACGCTGCCCGGAGGGTTCGCGCTGGCGGCGCTTTGCTCTTTGTGGCCTGCATGGATGCAGGTCAGGGGCGAGAGCAGGACGCGGTAGCTTCACTCGTCACTTATTTAGAATGACTAAACTGCGCTCCTCGTTTCGCGATCAAAACGCCGCCAGTGCGAACAAAATCTAAGCAGCAAACGTCAACACGCCCTAGTCACTGTTTAGCAACAGCCGCTGCTGCATAAAGCGCTGCAGGGCATAATCATCTGCCAGTTTTTGTTGCTGCCGCTCCTGCGTCAGCTGTTCACGTTCAGCTGCTAACTGCAGCAATTTCTCTAATGCCTTACGTTTGGTTTGCATCTTCAACCAGCTTTGTTTGCGTTGTTCAGCTGCGTTTCGGCTTTGCTGTACCACCCGCGCTTGCTGGCTTAATGCCTCATCTAATTTGCTGATAAAGGCCAGAAACTGGTTATACTGCCTGCCGCCCAGCCCTATTGAGCCCTGCTGCTGGCTTTGTTGGATGTAGTCAGTGCGGTATTGCGCAAGCCCCTGATATTTTTGCTCGGCTTGCTGGTACATCTGTTGTGCCCGGACAAAGTTGGCCTGTAACTGTTCTTCGCGCTCTTTTTGAACTTTGATCAACAACGCTAGCTTACTGCTCATGTTCTACCCCGTTGATTCGGCGCCAGCTGGCTTAATGCACTGAGACAATCATCGTAAGGTACGACATCCTTCATCCCCTGCTGCAGGAACTGATTGATCCGCGGTAACAATTGGATCGCCAGATCCAACTGAGGATCACTACCGCGAACATAGGCGCCGATAGCGATCAGATCTTTACTTTGCTGATAGCTGGCATAGAGTTGCTTAATGCTACGCGCCAGTAACTGATGCTCTTCACTGGTAACGGCCGGCATCACCCGGCTAATTGACTTCTCAATATCGATGGCAGGAAAGTGTCCAGCGTCAGCAAGTTGTCGCGATAACACGATATGGCCATCCAGGATCGCCCGTGACGCATCGGCAATCGGATCCTGTAAATCATCGCCTTCAGATAATACCGTGTAAAAGGCCGTAATTGAGCCCTGATGGCCGGAGCCGTTACCAGCCCGCTCCACCAGTGCCGGTAATTTGGCAAACACCGAAGGAGGATAACCTTTAGTCGCGGGCGGCTCGCCCACCGCCAGAGCTATCTCACGCTGGGCCTGGGCATAGCGGGTAATTGAATCAATAAGTAATAACACATCAAGCCCTTGGTCCCGGAAGTACTCCGCAACCTGAACCGCGGTTTCACAGCCTTTTAGCCGCATCAGCGGCGAAACATCTGCCGGCGCCGCCACGACCACAGCCCGGCTTTTACCGTCTTCGCCCAGGATCTCATCGATAAACTCTTTTACCTCCCGACCACGCTCACCGACCAGCCCGACCACGATAACATCTGCGGCAGTGCCGCGGGTCATCATGCCGAGCAGTACGCTCTTTCCGACCCCAGAGCCGGCAAACAGGCCCATACGCTGGCCTTTTCCCACTGTCAGGATGGCATTGATAGTGCGGACGCCGACATCCAGCGGCTGTTTAATCGGACGCCGGTGTAAAGGGTTTATGGCTTTACCTTTGCCACTGCTAAACTGCGTCGCCGCGATGGGGCCTTTACCGTCCAGAGGTCTGCCAACACCGTCAATCACCCGCCCCAATAAGCTCATACTTAGAGGTACCCCTTTGTACTGCAGTAACGGAGTTACCCTGGCACCCGGTACCACGCCCTCGATATCCTCTTGCGGCATTAAAAACACTTTATCCTGTGCAAAGCCAACCACTTCAGCCAGCAGATCGCCACGGGCACCCTCAACTAAACACGCCTGACCAATGGCAGCGCTGCAGCCGGTGGCTTCCAGGGTCAAACCGACGACCCGCACCAAACGGCCGGACACCGCAGGCTTGCTGGATTGAATAAATTGATGTTGTTGCTGCAAAAACTGCTGCAGTTTAGCGGGTTCAGCCATCTTAGCTCACTGTCACAACGGCCGGAGGGCCTGATTAGTGTTCGTTATCGGCCTGATGCAGGAAGTGTTCCAGACTGCTGTTAATGCGTTGCGTCAAACTTCTGTCAACACTGGTTTTTTCAGCTTCGACCAGGCAACTACCGCGCTCAAGCAAGGGATCGGCCAGCAGTTGCCAGTGTTGGGCTTGTATTTGCTCGTCACTGTAATGACTACGGATAATGGCGAGATCATCAGGATGTAATTTAATCCGCATCAGTTCGGTTTTCAGTGGTAATGCGGCCGTTGCTTCCTGTATAGCCAATAGGATCACCTGCGGATTGGTCTTGACCTCGACCCCAATCACCGCCTTGGCCATTGCCAGGGCTAACTCCAGCAAGCTCTGCTCTACCTGCTGGTTCAAACCGGCCAACGGTTGTTGTAGCTGGTCCAGCAGCAAGGTCAGCTGGCCCAGTTTTTCATCAATTTCCGGTTGCACTGCCATCAGGCCTTGTTTCTTACCCTCAGCCAATCCCTGCGCCGTGCCATCCTGCAGACCTTGCAAACGTCCGTCCTGATAACCCTGACTAAAGCCTTCTTCTTTACCCTGAGCTACACCTTCTTCATACGCAGCCTGCCGGATCTGTTCAATCTCATCCGCAGTAAGCGGCTTGATTTCGCTGCTGTCTTCTTCCTGGGCTACCACTGACGAGGTCGGCCGTTTCAGGTTCAGTGCGTTGGTGGTCTCATCCTGCTCCACCTCGGCAGTCAGATCCAGCGTCTGCCAGGCACGCAGCAGATCTTCGACCTCTGCGTCTGGTGAGAACGGTTTCTTGTAACGGAACGCATCTTGGTTACTCATTCAGCTGGCCTTAGAGGAATTCTTCACCGCCACCGCCACCGAGCATAATTTCACCGGCATCAGATAAGCGACGGGCAATCGACAGAATTTCTTTTTGCGCCGTTTCCACTTCGCTGACGCGCACCGGCCCCATGGCTTCCAGATCATCCTGTAACAGCTCAGCTGCGCGTTTCGACATGTTTTTGAAGATTTTCTCTTTCAGATTCTCGTCCGTGCCCTTCAGTGCTTTCATCAGCACATCTTGCTGCACTTCCCGCAGTATCGTCTGAATACCACGATCATCGACATCAATCAGGTTTTCAAACACAAACATCAGATCCTGAATTTGTTGTGCCATTTCCTCGTCATGCTCACGGATAGCATCCATCAGCTGACCTTCCAGGTTGGTATCCAGATAGTTCAGAATATCGGCAGCCGCTTTCAGGCCACCCATCTTCGCGGTCTGGGTACCGGCCTGACCAGCAAACTGTTTCTCCATAATTTCGTTTAATTCTTGTAACGCCGCCGGTTGTACCTCTTCCAGGTTGGCGATCCGCATCGTCAGATCCAGCCGCACCTTCTCCGGGAACTGGGATAGAATTTCGGCTGACTGCTCCGGCTCCAGATAGGATAAAACAATGGTTTGGATCTGCGGGTGCTCATTGCGGATAATATTGGCAACCTGTTTTGAATCCATCCACTTCAGCGAGTCCAGACCGCGGGCGCCACCGCCTAATACGATTTGGTCTATCAGATTAGCGGCTTTTTCCTCACCCAGCGCTGCTGTCAGAGCACGCTTGATAAATTCCTCGCTTTGGAAGCCAATGGTACTGAAGTTCTGGATCTGCTCAATAAAGCGCCGGTGCACCGCGGCAATTTTGGCCTGATTCAGATCAGTGGTTTGTGCCATCGCCAAACCCACTTTCTGTACCTGCTTCGGCTCCAGATGTTTCAGGATCTGGGCAGCATCTTCTTCTGATAAGCTCAGCAGCAGGATGGCAGCTTTCTCAACACCGTCAAGCTTGCTGATATCAAATTCTTTAACGGCTTTTTTCTCACTCATCTTCAGCTAACCAGTTCTTGACGACCAAAGAGGACAGTTCAGGTTCATTGGCAACCAGAGCCCGCACTGCGCGTAACAAATCTTCATCACCATGTAAGTCAGGTAACATTAGGGTACCATCCGGGGCAAAGCCCACCGCTTTATCGTCAAACACCGAGGCAGTGGCATCAAAATCATCGCCCAGATCCAAGCCCTGTGATAATGAATGCTCGTCATAAGTATCGCTGGTATCTGCCGGATTCATCAGTTTTTGCAGCATAGGTCTGACAATCGCCAACATAATCACGATCACCAGCAAACCACCGACTACGACCTTCACCACTTGCAGGAACCAGTCCTCCAGATAGAAAGGTGTACTGACGTCAGCATCGACAGCTTCACGTACAAAGGGTACGGCAATGACTTCGATAGTATCACCACGCTGGGCGTCAAAGCCAACCCCACCTTGCAATAAACGCCGGATATTTTCCAGTTCCGCCTGGCTGCGGGGTGTCATCGCAACCGAGCCATCCTCGGCAGTAGCGGCTTTATAGTCAACGGCGACTGAGACACTCAGCCGGCGGATCACGCCGCTTTGTTGACTGGTATGGCTGATGGTAGTATCCAGCTCAAAATTACGGGTCGCTTCACGACTATTCCGCCCTGGTACTACGGCTTGTGATGCCGTACCTGTTGCTTGTTCAGGAATAGCGGACGGCATCGGTGGTTGATTGGACAGCGCACCGGGAATACCACTGCTGCCACCACCGACACTGTTTTCCTCAATAATCATTTCACTGCGCACTGCCGGCAGATCCGGGTTAAAGCGTTTTTGCGTTTGCTCTACGGCAGTAAAGTCCATGACCAGATCAACCTGCGCGGTGTAGTTACCTACGCCCAGCACAGGCATCAGGATAGAGTCAACCTTCTGACGGTATTCGTCTTCGCGGCTACGTTGGATCTCCAGTTCGCGGCGGTTGCGTGCTGCGCTGCCATCAATAGAACCGGAATTTAATAAGCGGCCATTCTGATCGGTCACAGTGACACGGCTGGGTGCCAGCCCTTGTACCGCAGAGGCGACCAGATCAACAATCGCATCCACTTCGCTGTCTCGGATCACCCGCCCGCCGCGCGCTGTTACCAGCACGGTCGCCGACGGCTGTGCTTGTTGGCGGGCGAACACATTTTCTTTCGGGATTGCCAGTAATACGCGAGCACGAGCCACACTTTGCAGCTCTTCAATGGTGCGGGCTAACTGTTGCTCGCGACTATGCTTCAAACGCTCCATTTCCAGCCGCTGACTGACGCCAAAGCCACTGTCCTGCAATAAAAACTCCGTACCCAAAGACGGTTCGTTACTCATACCGGCGCGGGATAAACTAAGCCGTACCTGTTGCAGTGTATTCTCCGGAACCAGAATGACATTACCTTCCAGTTTGTACTTAAACTTCTGCGCATCCAGATGATCCAGCGTTTGGATTAATTCCTGAGTGCTATAGGTACCCAGTGGCCGCAGTTCCGGCGCTCTGGCCCACAAAATAATCAGAATGGCAATCGCCAGACAGATCGTCAGCGCGATCACCAGCGTCAATTGCCGCATCAAGTCGCCACCGCTATTGAAGGCGCCCATGATACCGGTTTTTGGTTGTGCGGCCGGCTCCGGGTTAAAGTCAGTGTTGCTCAGCGCCAGCTCTGTTGATTGATTTTCTGCCACAATACTCTCCTAACAGGCGCCAATTTAAACCGGCATCGACATGATTTCTTTGTAAGCTTCGACCAACTTGTTGCGAACCTGCACCGTGGCTTCAAAAGCTAACGAAGATTTTTGCGAGGCAATCATGGCCTGCGCCAGCGATACCCGGGGATCGCCCAGCTCAACAGCATTGCGCATAGCACCGGCCTGTTGCTGCAGAGTATTAACGTTGCCCAAGGCATTTTTAAATAGGGTAGTAAAATCAGACTGGCTACCATTAACCGGCGCGATATCCATGGCAGGTTTAGCGTCTGCCGGTAAGGCTCTGGCCTGGCTGGCCATGGACTGCATTTGTGCGTATAACGCCTGACCTTTGATTTGCATAATAGTGCCTGTCAAAAATTTGCTGCTTCTGACAGGGACTAAAGCAAGGGTTATGCCACCTCTATACCATGCTCGCGCATTCTGGCTAGTTTATAGCGCAGGGTACGATCACTGATACCAAGCCGGGCCGCCGCCTCTTTACGTCTGTTGTCGCAGGCACGCAGCGTTGCCAATATCAGCTTATGCTCCTGTTGATGCAGTTCGCTTTTAAAGTTGCTGTCGCTTGCGGGCAGCTCAGTATGGTCGTCAAGCGCTATGCTAGGAACAAAGGGCAGATCTTCCAGCAGAATATCGTGCTCGGTGACTTGCGGGCCAGTTTGCAGGATCAGCGCCCGCTGTATCACATTATCCAGTTCCCGGACATTACCCGGCCAATGATAGCTGAGCAGTCGCAGCTCTGCGTCCTCGCTGAAAGCTGGTGTAGCCTTGCCGTGCTGTTTGGCATAGCGCGCCAGTAAAAAACTGGCTAGTGGCAGAATATCGCCCGGCCGCGCGGCTAGCGCTGGCCAGCCAAGTGGAAAAACATTTAACCGGTAGTAGAGGTCTTCGCGCAGTATACCTTCCGCTACTGCCTGACGCAGATCCCGGTTACTGGTGGCTAAGATCCGTAAATCCAGTTTTAGTACCTTGCGACCACCAAGACGCTCAACCTCTCGCTCCTGCAACACCCGTAACAGTTTAGCCTGCAGGTTAAGCGGCATTTCTGTCACTTCATCCAGCAGCAAGGTGCCACCATTGGCCTGCTCGAACTTACCGGGACATGCCTGCACCGCTCCGGTAAAGGCGCCTTTCTCATAGCCGAATAAGGTTGCTTCCAGCATATTTTCCGGAATCGCCGCACAGTTAATCGCGATAAAAGGCGCCTGGCTGCGACCAGATTGCTGATGGATATAACGCGCCAACACCTCTTTACCGGAACCACTGGGGCCGGTAATCATCACGCTGGCATCACTTTTGGCAACCTTTTGCGCCAGTTGCAACAGCGCCAGGCTTTGCGGATCGGCCACTACCGGCTGCTGTGCACTCTGCGTTGCTGGCTGCACATAACGGCTAACCATAGCAACCAGCACTTCCGGCGAAAAAGGCTTCGCCAGGTAATCAATAGCCCCAAGGCGGATAGCCTCTACCGCATCCTGCACCCTGGCATAGGCGGTCATCAACAATACCGGCAACTGCGGGTATTGCTGCCGTAATGTTTTCAGCAAACTTAAACCTGATACCGAGCCGAGCTGGACATCAGAAATAACCAACTGCACCTGCTGTTTTTGCAGTAGCAATAACGCTTCCTCGGCACTTGCCACGCTGAGCGGCGTAAAGCCGGCCAGCAGCAGGGTGTCGGTCAGGGCTTCGCGCAAGCCGTTGTCATCTTCAACAATCAATAGATTAAGCTCAGACATAGGCAATCTCCTGTGCAGCCGGGATGAGATCGGCAGCCAGACAAGGTAAACGCAGCTCAAAGCAGGCGCCGCTGAGTGCCCCTGCCGGCCGCTGTGCGGGTTTAAGATAGCTAATCTGGCCATGGTGGCTTTGCAATACCGCCTGCACCACGGCCAGGCCAAGACCGGAGCCTCCGGCTTTCTGACTGAAAAAAGGCTCAAAGATTTGCGGCAGAATCGCATCCGGGATCCCCAGCCCGTTATCGCTGAGCAGCAACACCAGTTCAGTTCCCCGCAGCCGAGCCTCAATGCGGAACAGGCAAGGTTCAGTGCAGGCCTGCAAGCTGTTTTGCAACAGATTAAGCAGGGCTTCACACAGGGTTTGCGTATTCCCCAGCAACTGCACCTCAGTGTCTGGAGCTGTCAGCTGCAGCCTGGCATGGTGCTGCATCAATAGGGTTTCGCTACGTTCCTGAAACAGCTGTAGCAAAGCGCTCAGCTGCAACGGCTGCACCGCCTGGGCACTGCCAGAGCGGGCAAACAGCAGCATATCGTTTACCTGCTGCTCTAACTCCTGCAGCCGTAACACCAGCTTCTGCTGAAACTGGCCACGTTGTGCCGCGGCCAGTTTACTGTTAGTCAGATTTTCGGCATACAGCATTGCTGAGGATAAAGGGGTACGGATCTGGTGTGCCAACGTGGCCATCATCTTGCCGAGCGTCGATAAGCGCTGTAAATGATGCAGCCGGTGCTGCAGAGCCCGGGTCTCGGTTAAATCCGTCATAACAATAAGTTGCCCGGGCTCCGGGTGTAGTGCGCTGATGGCGATCTTTAAGCGCCGGCCATCCTTTAGCGATACCTCCAAACCATCGTCAGAGCGGGGTTGAAATACCCGACCAATCACCTGTAACCAGCTCTGCCCCAACAAGGGTTCGCCTAACATGCTACAGGCCTGAGGATTCGCTTCGGCAACCCGACCTTTGGCATCGAGGATAATGACGCCCGAGGGTAAGGCGCGCAGAATATGTTCAAGACGGGCAGCGTTTGATATAACCAACGGCTGGGTCTGGTCAGCGGATGGCTCAGCATCTGCCTTGGCAACAGTACAAACAGGATTTGACATAGCACAACATACTCTCTAGCCTTGCATAACGACTGTATATGCAGAGAGCGTGCCAAGCATAAAGCATTGATTATGAATAGATATTTAGAGTCAAAAAAACGACAACCGTGATTTACCTGGTAGGGCGTGTTGACGTTTACTGCTTAGATTTTGTTCACACTGGACACCAGAGCGGCGGCGTTACTCTTCTTTCCCCAGATTATACTTGCGCATTTTTTCGACTAGGGTAGTACGACGCAAACCGAGGATTTCAGCAGCTCTGGCCACAATATAATCATGGCGCTCTAACGCCTGTGAAATAAACCGCACCTCAAGCTCAGACAAAAACTCCTTTAAATCCAAACCGTCGGCGGGCAAATCCTGCATTACCGGCTGCGCATAACTTTGCGCAAAAATCAGCTGCAGCTCGGCGCTATCAGTTTGCTCTACATTGTCATTGTCAATATCAGGCTCGGGTTCAGAGCTTTGGAACAGTGAATTCAGTAAATCCCGCTCTTGCAGTGCTTCCGGATACACCGGCTGATAGGAATCGACTTCCAAATGCTGATACTTTTTTGGCAACTCAGCGACATCTACCACCTGATCCGGATACATAATCACCAGCCGCTCCAGCAGGTTGGCCAGTTCACGCACGTTACCGGGCCAGCTATGTAACTTCAGGCTTTCAATCGCCCGTTCGGTAAATTTCACCCGGGCCTGATGCGCCTGATATTGCCGGTTCAAAAGTTCGTTAATCAGCAGCGGCAAGTCATCAGCGCGTTCGCTTAGTGCCGGTGTTTCAATCGGAAAGACATTCAGCCGATAATACAGATCTTCGCGAAAACTGCCATCAACGATCATGGTTTCCAGATCGCGGTGGGTGGCGGCAATAATTCTGACATCCGCCTTGATAGTCTGAGCGCCCCCTACCCGTTCAAAAATACGCTCCTGCAATACTCGCAGTAATTTCACCTGCATCGGCTGCGGCATATCGCCGATTTCATCTAAAAACAGAGTGCCACCCTGCGCCAGTTCGAAACGGCCTTTGCGGGTAGAAATCGCGCCGGTAAAGGCGCCCTTTTCATGGCCGAACAGCTCGCTTTCTAACAGTTCTGCCGGTATAGCACCACAGTTAATCGGCACAAAGGGCCCGCTGGCACGGTTCGACAGTAAATGAATATTGCGCGCTACCACTTCTTTACCGGTACCGGAGGGGCCGAGCACCAGCACATTGGCCTCGGTTTTCGCTACTTGCTGAATTAAGAACCGCACTTTTTGCATCGCGGCAGTCTGCCCCACCATGCCATCAAACTTCGCCAGTAATTCCGGTTGTTTATGGGTGGGGAGCAGGCGGTGATATTGCTGGGCATCGCGCAGTAGCTGTGTCAGGCTGCTGTAAACAAAGGGCTCGCTTAATACGCCAACCACATTGGCATGCTCGAGCAGATAAGACAGGGCGTCGCCAATCACCAGAAACGCCGAGGCCGGAAATTGCCGGACCAGCACCGCGGGTTCAACCACACCTGTCGCTCCCAATATCACTACGGACTCAGGCTGTTGCTGCAATTTATCCTGTAAAGTATCGGCGCCGAGCAACTGATGCGGTTCGGTCACAAAGCTCAGTACAGTAGATAAACGTTCAGCCCGTTGTGGCTGTAAATCAAAGATATATAGCGGTGGTGTGAGAGACATAACAGCGCGATTTTTCTGATTATTTATTTTCATTGTACAAGCTAAGCGCTGGCTTGCAAGGTAAAATGCTGGTTTTTTGACGCTTACGCTTAATCGACGTCAAAAAACCAGCAGATAACGCGGTGCTGAAACTAGCTTAGTAAGGATAACGCTCGCTCAGAGGAAATGCGGGCTTGCATGGCCACATTGATTGAGCTTTGGGTCAGAATATTGGCTGCCGCTCTGTCACTGCTGGCGCGGGCATAATCCAGATCAGCAATCCGGCTGCGGGCAGCAGATTCGGCAACCTGCTGCCCTGATGAGTTACGGGCGGCGGCGGCAAAACGATTCGCTTCCGCTCCTGCCTCTGCCTGCAAAGCACCGATAAAATCGCGAGCCTGCTCAATGCGCCCCAGCGCCTGGGCGGCGCCCGCCGGATTGGTCAGGTCGAGATTAAAGGCGTTCTGGTTTTGCAAGGCCGTGCCCAGATCAGTAGCGGTTAAACTCAATGCCCCGTTACCAGATTCGAAATTGATACTGGCATCGGCACCGAAGAGCTTTTTACCAGCAAACTCCGTGTTATCAATAATTTGTCGGGCGTTATCCAACAAACCGTTGGCTTCCTTTTGTAGCGCCTGCCGCTCCTGGGTGCCGTAAATACCGTTTCCTGCGGCGACAGCCATCCGGCCAAGCTCGGCAAAGTTATCGTTAACCCCTTGCAATGCCTGTTCATAAACCCAGGATAACGAGATACCATCATACAGATTGCGTTCGCCCTGAGCTTTGGCGTTAATACTGCTACTAAGCTGGTTGGCAATCTGCAAACCGGCGGCATCATCAGCCGCACTGTTTATCCGCCGACCATTAGCCAGTTTCTTTAACAAATTTTCCTGCTGCAGTTGTGCCTGATTTAGCGTATTCAGACCCGTTGAGGTATTAAGTTTCATTGGCCATGCCCCGCGCTCTGTGTTTAACCTTAAGTATAGTCAATCACCACAGCGGCGACCAGCGCTGTATGAAATATCAACGATAAAAGTAATTGCAGCTTGATTTTACTGACACTTTTATTGGTTTCGGCATAATTTATGCTATCGTTCAGTTAACAGAGGATGGCAGCGCCAACAGCCACGTTAGAGGGCGGACTATGTTTGATAATAAAACGATACTGATTACCGGCGGCACCGGTTCCTTCGGACATAAATACACTGCGACCTTGCTGGCCCGCTACAAACCGAAAAAAATCATTATTTTCTCCCGCGATGAGCTTAAGCAATATGAGATGCAGCAAAAATATCACCAAAGCTGCATGCGTTACTTTATCGGCGACGTTCGTGATGAACAGCGGTTGATCCGGGCTATGCATGGCGTTGACTATGTGATCCATGCCGCGGCATTAAAGCAGGTCCCTGCTGCGGAATATAATCCGACTGAATGTATCAGAACCAATATTAACGGCGCAGAAAATGTCATTAATGCCGCCATAGAAACTAATGTTGAAAAAGTTATCGCATTATCCACGGACAAGGCCGCCAACCCCGTCAATTTATATGGCGCAACCAAACTTGCATCCGACAAGCTTTTTATCGCTGCAAACAACATGACAGGTGGCAGCCGACCACGATTTTCCGTCGTCCGCTACGGTAATGTTGTGGGTTCAAGAGGTTCTGTCGTGCCCTATTTTCAGCAACTAATCAATAAGGGAGCCGATCATCTGCCGATCACCCACCAGGAGATGACGCGCTTCTGGATCACCTTACAACAAGGTGTAGATTTTGTATTGAAGAACTTTGAACGTATGCTCGGTGGCGAAATTTTTGTACCTAAAATCCCATCAATCCGCATTATTGATCTGGCTAAAGCTATGGCACCGCAATTAGCGATTAAGCTAGTGGGGATACGCCCCGGAGAAAAACTGCATGAAATGATGTGTCCGGGAGATATGTCATTCCATACTTACGAATTCAATGACCATTTTGTTATTGCACCAGCAATAAAGTTTTTTAACCGCAGTAATGATTTTACCACCAACGCACTGGGGGAATCGGGTAAATTGGTTCAGCAAGGCTTCGAATACGTCTCAGACACTAACCCCCACTTTTTAAGTGTCGATGAGATCCGACACTGTAATCTGGTAGCTGACTTATGATTCCCTATGGCAAACAACAACTCGATGCGGAGGATTTGGCAGCCGTTCAAGAGGTATTACAGTCAAATTGGTTAACACAAGGCCCCAGGGTTCCAGCCTTCGAACAAGCCATTGTAGACTATTGCCAGGTTCCGTTTGCCGTCGCAGTAAATAGCGCCACCTCCGCTTTACATCTTGCCTGTCTGGCACTGGGCGTGGGGCCTGGTGATCGGGTTTGGACATCCCCTAACTCTTTTGTTGCCTCAGCTAACTGCGCATTATATTGTGGCGCCAATGTCGATTTTGTCGATATCGAGTTACACACCGGCAATATGTCGGTGAGTGCGCTGGAAGAAAAGTTAATACTGGCTAAGAGAGAAAACGCCTTACCCAAGGTTGTGATACCTGTACATTTTTCCGGCCAGTCGTGCGAGATGAAGCAAATTTCTGCCCTGGCTGAACGCTACGGATTCTATGTCATCGAAGATGCCTCGCATGCGATCGGCGCTCGCTATCAGCATGACGTTATCGGCAACTGCCGCTATTCCGATATTTGTGTGTTTAGCTTTCACCCGGTAAAAATCATTACCAGCGGTGAAGGTGGGATGGCGACTACGCATAATCCGAAACTTGCCAGAAAAATGCAGATGTTGCGTAGCCATGGTATCACTTCTGAGAGTTCAGAGCTGACTGAGCCCAGTCATGGCGTTTGGTACTATCAGCAACAACTGCTGGGTTTTAACTATCGCTTAACTGATCTGCAAGCGGCCCTTGGTCTTAGTCAGTTTGCTAAACTGGAGGCCTTCGTCAATACGCGCCACCAGTTGGCCAAAGTTTACGATCAGGCCTTTGCGTCAATGCCTGGCGTTTGTCCTCTGACACAACTACCGGATAGTTACAGTAGCTATCACCTGTATGTCGTTAGACTGATTAACATCGATAAAACACAACATAGAGACTGTATCAGTTTTCTAAGGCAACACGGCATCGTCGGACATTTGCACTACATTCCGATTTACTTACAGCCTTACTACCAGCAACTTGGTTTTAAAGCAGGTTACTGCCCGCAGGCCGAGCTATATTATCAACAAGCTGTGACCTTGCCGCTGTTTCCCGGTTTAACCTCGCAAGATCAACAATTGGTAATAAACACCTTGCAGAGCTTGCTAGAGAGCATCTGATGAACGTTGCAATTATCCCTGCCCGGGGCGGCAGCAAGCGCATCCCACGCAAAAACATTAAGAATTTTGCTGGCCAACCTATGCTGAGCTACCCGATCCAGGCAGCGCTCGCCAGTGGTGTAGTCGATAAAGTTGTGGTATCGACAGACGATAGCGAAATTGCCGACATCGCTGTCCGCTTTGGCGCTGAAGTTCCTTTTATCCGCGACGCCAACCTCGCGGACGACTCTACCGGTACCAGTGCGGTGATCCGGGATGCCATTCTGAGACTCAGACAGCTGAACTGGCAATTAGATCATTGCGCCTGCCTGTACGCTACCGCACCTTTACTCAGCTCCGACGTTGTAAAACAGAGCCTAAACCTGCTACATGACACCGCAGCTGATTATGTCTTTACCAGTGCCCGCTTTTCTTTCCCGATCCAGCGGGCTCTGCTACAAACCGAACTGGGCGGAGTCACGCCATTCGACCGACTTGCCATCGGCAAACGGTCGCAAGATTTACCACCGACTTTTCACGATGCAGGACAACTTTATTGGGCTAAAGCGGATACCTGGTTAGATCGCAACAAAAAGATATTCGGGGAGCGCTCCCGTATGTATGTCTTACCTGACCATTTGGTGCAAGATATCGACACTATCGAAGATTGGCGACGCGCGGAAGTGCTGTATCAGATATTACTACAGGAAAGTCGCTGAGATGCGCGTACTGTTTCGTGCTGATGCCTCAATAGCGCGTGGCAGTGGCCATATTATGCGTTGTCTGACGTTGGCAAAAGCGTTACAGCAACGGGGTGCGGTTTGTGATTTTGCCTGTCGGGTTGAATCCGGACATTTAATTGCCTGGCTGCAACAGCAAGGCTTTAATGTTATTTCTCTAATATCAGAGCCTTTAAACGAAGAACACGAGAGTCAGTTGCTGTTGGCGGCGTTGCAGCACGACTACCGCTTATTGATAGTAGATCACTATCAACTGACTGCGACTTTTTGCCAATTATTACGTCAACGCTGTCAGTATGTCATGGTCATAGATGATCTGGCGAACCGAGCGCTGGACTGCGAGCTGTTACTTGACCAAAATCTGCTACCAGACCAACACCTGCGTTATCAGGGACTTATTCCTGCTCACTGTCGTACTTTGCTCGGTCCTAAGTTCGCCTTGCTACGTGATGAATTCTATTCTGCGTCCGCGACACCTTTGGCCAACCACTTATTGATCAGCTTCGGGGGGAGTGATGCCGATAATCTAACCAGTATTGCAATTAATGCGCTAGTAATGCTAAAGCCTCGGGGTATAACAGCCGATATAGTGATTGGGGCAAATAATCCGTGGCGTGCTATGTTGCAACGGCAACTGGCGAACCTGCCTGATGTGCAATTGCATATTCAGACAACTTCAATGGCAACACTGATGCGCAAAGCACGACTCATGCTGGGTGCGGGTGGTACCACACATTGGGAAAGGAGTATTTGTGGCCTGCCAGGCTTAGTCGTAACCGTTGCCGAAAATCAGCAGGCGACAACGGCGTATCTGAACAAGCTTGGTGCCTGTGTCTGGTTGGGTCAGGCTGCTGAAATGTCAGCAGAGTTCTTTGCAGAGCAACTATGCTATTACCTGTCCCAACCAGCACTGCTGGACGAGATTGGCCTGCGGGCGAAAAACCTGGTACCGGATAATGCCGGAACGCCTTTAGTGGTAGAGCAAATATTAAACGTGGTGGCGAATAGATAATGTTAGAGATAAATATAGGTAACCGTCTGGTTGGGTCAAATCAGCCCCCTTTTATCATTGCCGAAATGTCTGGTAATCACGGTCAATCACTGGAAAAAGCGATGGCGCTAGTGGATGCCGCCGCAGCAGCAGGTGCACATGCACTCAAACTGCAAACCTACACACCAGATACCATTACTCTGGATGTGCACGAGCGCGAGTTTTTTATCGCTGATAAAAATAGCTTGTGGCAAGGTCAATCGCTGTATAACTTATACAAAGTTGCTATGACACCGTGGGAGTGGCATAAATCGATTTTTGATTATGCCAATAACAAAGGAATGTTGGCATTTAGCTCGCCGTTTGACTTAACGGCAGTAGATTTTCTTGAGTCACTTAATGTGCCTTGTTACAAAATCGCATCCTTTGAAAATATCGATCATGGTCTGTTGACAGCGGTGGCGAAAACCCGCAAGCCCGTGATTATGTCAACCGGCATGGCAACACAAGCTGAACTGGCAGAATCAGTAGAGGTGCTGCGTAGCAACGGCTGTAAAGATCTCATTCTACTTAAATGCACCAGTAATTACCCGGCGCGCCCTATCGACGCCAACTTACATACTATTCCGCACCTTGCGGCACTGTTTGGCTGTCAGGTCGGCTTATCTGATCACACCGCCGGTATTGGTGTCAGCGTCGCTGCCGTGGCGCTGGGCGCAACCGTGATAGAAAAACACTTTGTGTTAGACCGCAGTGAAGGCGGCATTGATGCAGCTTTTTCCATGGAGCCGGCCGAATTCAGCCTGCTGGTATCAGAATGCCGTAAAGCGAAAGATGCATTAGGTAAAGTGCATTATGGCTGTACCGACAAAGAAGTTGCCTCACGGGTACACCGCCGCTCACTCTATATTGCCAAAGATATGCAAGCCGGTGATATTTTTACTGCAGATAACCTGCGCTCTGTACGGCCAGGGCTTGGCCTGGCACCGAAGTACCTGCCACAGTTTCTTGGCCGTCAGATCAAACAAGATGTGCCGATGGGTACCCCACTAAGCTGGGAGTTAATCTAAGACATGACGGCGTCTGTCCGGCTCCGCCTTGCCACTTTGGCCGACGCTGAACGCCTATTGCACTGGCGTAATGACGCCGACACACGCCGGTTCAGCCTTAACCCGGAGCAGGTTACTGAGCAGCAGCACACGCACTGGTTACAACAAAGCCTGAGTAATCCGCAACGCCGGCTTTATATTGCAGAATTTGCCGATCAGCCTGTCGGCACTGTCAGGGTAGATTCAACAGCAGGCAGTCATCGTATTTCCTGGACAGTCGCTGCGGAGTATCGCGGCAAAGGCTTGGCTAAAGCTATGGTTAAATTGTTGGTAAGCCAACTAACAGGAACAATAGTAGCTGAAATTCTGCCCGGCAATACAGCATCAGTAAAGGTTGCGCAACATGCCGGATTAACCTATCAAAGTACTCACAATGGCATTCTGTATTATGCATACCAGACGCCGGATTAATATTCGCATTACACTGCAATAGGATATGTTATGAAAGGAATTCTTCTGGCCGGTGGCACCGGCAGCCGGCTGTACCCTATTACACTGGGAATTTCCAAGCAGTTGTTGCCTATTCATAACAAGCCGATGATTTACTATTCGTTATCGGTATTAATGCTGGCCGGTATCCGCGATATTTTGCTGATCTCCACCCAAGAGCAGCAGGCCGCGTTCCAACGCCTGCTCGGCGATGGCAGTAGATTTGGTATCAGCCTGCAATATGCTGTGCAGCATAAACCTGAAGGTATCGCTCAGGCCTTCTTAATTGCAGAGCCGTTTATTGGCAATGACGACGTTTGTCTGGTACTGGGAGACAACATCTTTTACGGCCAGGGTTTTACCCCCAAACTCCATCAGGCCAAAGGCCGTTTACCCGGGGCGGTGATTTTTGGTTATCAGGTAAAAGACCCTGAGCGTTTTGGCGTGGTTAAATTTGACGCCGACTTTCAGGTGCAATCGATAGAAGAAAAACCGGCGCAGCCGCAAAGTAAATATGCCGTTACCGGGCTGTACTTTTACGATAATAATGTAGTCGACATTACCAAAACCCTGCGCCCTTCAAAGCGTGGTGAGCTGGAAATTACTGCGGTTAATCAGGCCTATCTGGAGCGCAAACAACTAAAAATTGAGTTGCTTGGCCGTGGTTTTGCCTGGCTGGATACCGGCACCCATGAGAGCTTGTCAGAAGCCTCTACCTTTGTCGAAACCATCGAAAAACGGCAGGGCTATCAAATTGCCTGTCTGGAAGAAATCGCCCACCTCAATGGCTGGCTGTCGCATGATGACGTGTTGCAGCGTTTGCAGGCGATGCCCGATTGCAGCTACAAAGATTATTTGACTGAGCTGCTAAAAATAACGCCTTAGCGTTGCGACTCTGCCGGCTTATCGCCGTTCAGCGCTGTAACGCCTGCGTTAAAGCTGCGATAACCAATTGCTGTTGTTGCTCGCTGATCCCGCACCACAACGGTAAGCGTATTAACGCCTGCGGCAGGCTGTCGGTGTACGTCATAGTACCGTGCACACGGCCAAACCGCTGCCCTGCAGTTGAAGAATGCAGCGGTACATAGTGAAACACCGCATGCACACCTTGCTGTTTCATTACGTCCAGCACCTTTTGCCGCTCAATTTCCGGCGACAACAGCACATAGTACATGTGCGCATTATGCTCACAATCAGCCGGTATCACCGGCCGTCTGAGTAAGCCCGCAGCAGCCAGCGGTTGCAACAAGCTGTGGTACAACTGCCAGCTTTGCATCCGGCTGGCCGTTATCGCTTGCGCCTGCTCCAACTGCGCCCAGAGAAAGGCAGAAATCAGCTCGCCGGGTAAAAAAGATGAACCGTAATCATGCCAGGTGTATTTATCAATCTCACCGCGGAAAAACTGGCTACGGTTAGTGCCCTTTTCACGGATAATTTCTGCCCGCAAAATCAACTGCGCATCATTAACCAGTAAAGCGCCGCCTTCACCGGAAATAATATTTTTGGTTTCGTGAAAACTGTACGCCCCCATGGCGCCGATGCTGCCCAACGCCCGGCCCTTATATCTGGCCATGACGCCCTGAGCGGCATCTTCTACCACCTTAAGCCCGTGCCGGCCGGCAATGGCACAAATAGTATCCATCTCACAGGCCACACCGGCATAGTGCACCGGTACTATGGCTTTGGTTTTGCCGGTAATCGCCGCTTCAATCAGGGTTTCATCAATGTTTAACGTATCCGGCCGGATATCAACAAACACCGGACAGGCACCACGCAGTACAAAGGCGTTAGCAGTTGAGACAAAGGTATAGGACGGCATGATCACTTCATCGCCGGGCTTAATATCCAGTAATAATGCCGCCATCTCCAGCGCCGCGGTGCAGGAGTTGGTCAACAGCGCTTTGGCACTGCCACTGTTTTGCTCCAGCCAGTTGTGGCACTGCTTGGTAAAAGGACCGTCACCGGCCAACTTGCCGTTAAAGTGCGCTTCCGAAATATAGTGCAGCTCTTTACCTGTCATGTACGGCCAGTTAAATGGGATCATGGCATTCTCACTTTATAAATACGCTAAGGCATCCGGCCCGGTGTTAAACAGTAAATCCAGTACCGTTACCGCATGCTCAAACGGCTGCTGCAACTGTGGGTAAGGCGGATAATGCTGGTATTGCATCCACTGCACGCTTATACCCTGTTGCTTAAACAGCTCAGTGTTCAGATAAGCTTGCGCAGCCGGACCGCTGAGGTAGTGTGTGGCGTTAAAATGCTGACAAATGTCCAGCAGACGCTGATTCCGCTCTGTACTGAGTTGCAGAGACCCGGCGTTAACCAGGATGGTTTTTATCTGCAGCAGCTCACACAACAACGTAATAAAGCTTTGATTAAGATCTGAAAGATAGCGCCAATCGCGGCGATAAAAGTCTTCGAGCTGTGCGGCATAATGGTCAAAATAAGCCGCTTTGCGGTAATTTTGCTGCAGGGTTTTCCAATGCTTGGCTTGCCAACTGCTGCCGGCCAGTTCAATTTGATTAATCGGCTGCCCTAAATGGCGGTGCAATACCGGCACGGTTAACCACTGCGGGCCGGCCGGCGTTTGAATTTTATTGCGGTTACGCCAGTCGTTCTTGGTGTACTGCACTATGTCGTAAAACACGAAATAGTCCGCGCGGCGGATCATGTCAAAGTAACCTTTCCACGGCATATAATTTGACTGGCAAACCGCAACAGTGGTCATAGCCGGATCCCTGTATCCTGATGTGTGCTCACCACCCGCGCCGGACTGCCGATATATTTGCCGGCCAATACGGTGTCGTGCAATACCAGCGCGGATGCGCCGATAAGCGACTCGTCAGCTATATGCAGTTGCTGGATCACAACAGTGTTAAAGCCGAAAAAACACAGATCGCCAATCCGGCAACAACCGCCAATAGTAGTGCCGGCGGCAACAAAATTGTGGCTGCCAACAGTGCTGTCGTGGCACAAGGTGCTGGACGACCACAACAGATTGTTGTCACCCAGTACACAAAACGGCTCAATTACCACGTTGGCCATAATCACGCTGTTGTCGCCCAACACCACGGTGCTGTCTACCACAGCCGCGGGGCTGATATAGCTGTAAAAGCGCCGGCCGTCGGCTTTTAAACGCAAAAACAGCTGCTGCCTGGCACGCATGTCGCTATAACCGACAGCACAGAGTAGTTTAATGTTGTCTGTAGCAATATGCTGCTCCAGTTCCTGATAAGCGTATACCGGCTTACCTTCAAACTGCCCATAGGTCTTATAAGCGGCGTCTACCGTAAACGCCACCACTTCATCCTGAGTAGTGGTTTCTATCAGATGGTGCAGTAAGCGCGCCAGCGGCCCCGTACCGAAAACAATTACATGCTGCATCAGCTATTCCTGCCCGGGTTTATACAGCCGCTGTTCAGGCGGTAAATAAAACTCATCCAGGCTAACCGGCATGCGAACATTCATACCAACAAGGCGGCGGCCATCCTCACCCAGGCTGTCAATTTGCTGCCGGGTTAATAGCCTGGGGAAGTCAAAGCGCTGGCGCATATAAGGCCGGCATAAATTGATGGTTAGCGCATGCCGCGTATAATTATCCTGATTTACGCCGGCAGCATGCACCAGCCTGGCATTAAAAATAACCATATCGCCGGCCTGACACAGCAGCCGTTTTGCCTGCTGATAAAATAATGTCTCAGAGGGCAGCTCTGCCAGCCGGTGTGAGCCCGGCAAATACCAGGTGGCGCCGTTTTGCAGGGTAAAGTCGTTCAGGGGTAAAATAACACCAACATTGGTGATGTAGTTGTCTATCCAGCGCGGGCAGTCGACATGCACCCGGCTGCCGTAATTACCCTGACCGGGTGTCAGGCTGGATGACTGGTAAGCGTAAATAATACAATGCGGTGTAAACAACGCCTTAATGTAGTGATTCAGCAGCGGGTGATCCAGCACGGCACACATCTGCTTACCGCGGGTCATGCAGTTGTGTACCATACCGGCGTCAAACACATCCGGCCGTTGCTGCGTATCTTCAGCAATAGCGGCTTCCAGCTCTTGTTGCAGGGCATTGAGCCAGGCTTTATCCAGTACTTGTGGAATAACGACCACACCTTGCTGGTCAAATTGCTGCTGTAGCGAACTTAAGTCCATCTGCGTTACCTACCGGCGTTATTTCGTCATCACAAAACGAAGATACTTATACAGCTGATCAGACAGCGGGCGCATCGACAGCAGATACTCTTCAATCAGTTGTGCCTGTCCGTCCGGTTTCTGATTAACCCATTCGCCCTGGTTAACAAACCACTCAAATTCTACTTTGCATGAGCTAAAACCAATGTCTGCTGCCACCTGCATCACTTCACTGGCTAAAAAGCCTTTGTTCACCGTTTTACCGGGCTCTGCCAGCTCCAGCTTAGCCGCATCCATGCCAAACTGGCTGTGATAATGCTCGCCATTATGCAGGGCGCCTTTAATCTCGCGCTGAATTTGGCCGGAGAACAGCTGTTGCTGCGCTAGGCTTGCAGTTTTTTCCATCGCCAGAATAAACTCACGGTTTGGATTAAGATCGGTGTAGAACACGCTGCCGGGTTTCAACACCCGAAAGGCTTCCTGTAAAAACGTTTTGTAGTCAAACAGGTGATCCATAAAGGAGTACGCAGTGGCAAAATCAAAGTGATTGTCCGGGAAAGGCGTCGACTCGGCTAAAGCTTCGCACAAGCTAATGTTGCCGGGTGTCAGATCTACCTGTGCCATCATCTGCTGCGTAATATCTACCCCAACCACTTCAGTAAACAAATCGTGGCTTAGTCCGATAACAAAACCGGTGCCACAACCAAAATCAATCATGCGCTGACGCTGCGGTAAGCTGTTACAAATACCCTGAATGATATTGCGTACTTTACGCTTATTTTCCGGCCGGAAATGCGGGCTTTTGTTGTACTCGTCTTTTTCAACCAAAAAAGCGTGCACATAGCGATTCGACTCCAGCACCTGTGCCATCTGCTCAGTTAAGTTTACTTTAGTCACAGCTTACCCCTTCCTTATCATAAATCGGTGTGTACAAAGCCGGGCCGGTTAAACAGCGGGCTTGAAGATAGCATAGTGATCAGCTCAGTAATGTCGGAGCGTTGCTCTACAATAGCCGCAGCTTTTTGCAATGCTTGTAGTGATTGCTGCTGCAGATAGTCTTCTGAGGCTATCAGCTGCAGTATCTCCTGCTTAATATCGGCATAGGAGTCAAAACCGCTACCAGCCACAGAATATACATCACAATGCTTTAACGTTAGCACCGGCAAACCGGCCCGCATGGCATACAAGGCCGAATGTCCGCCACCGACCCGGGGATAGTTCAAAAAGGCATGGCAGCCGGCCAGAACGGTAGTCAGTTCACTTTGAAACCCTTTAGACTCGGCATGCTGCAACAAAAAAGCATACTTCTGACACCAATCCGGGTAATTAGCAAACTCACCAATAAAGATAAAACGTACATTGAACGGCAGCAAGGTAGTGAGGAAACGGAAGAATTCATCTTTGAGCTCAATATCCAACCGGTTGCCGATAATAGCGATATTAAAAGGTCCGTCACTCAACGATGGCTTAGCCGCATCTGAGCGGCTGATTTTCGGTACCATCCTGTAATCGAGGATCCCTTGCAGAAAGTCAGTATCAGTAATCGTTACGCCGTCGCGGGATATGCTGGGATCGGCCAGACGGAACTGACTTAAAGTATGCGGTAATCTGGCAACTGTAGGCACGACAACATTGGGTACCAATTGACTACACATATCGGCAACGATACTTTCGCCTACCGTGACACAGAAATAAGGCCGGTAAGAGTTGACTAAATTCAGCACACTGAGCATTTCATTCGCATTGGGCATGTTGTCTGACAACTGCACATAGTTGAAACTGACGCCTTCGTACTCAATAAGCTCGGTGTTAAAGTTCGCTCTGTTCGCATAAGCCGCACCGAACCAGGGGACAGACCCTTGCCTGGGCATCAGTTCACAGCTATCAATCATCACCGCCTGAATACCCAGTGCGGATAAATCTTTTATGATATCCAGCGCAATTTTACTGGGCGCATGCCTGATGCCGAGAAACTGCGCCAGAAATACAAATACCAACTTAGTATCGCGCCGGGTTATATCGATAAAAGGTTCGCGCAAATTAATAGCATGGCACATAGCGCGTACTATGCTTTGATAGCCCGCCAGGCGCATGGCAAAATCAGATTTGTCTTTGGTTTTACCGTTAAAATCCAATGACGCTATCTGGTTATAGATAAAGAACTGCTCTGTGACTGAGAATCGCCGGTCAGACACCAAGGCCCACAGCGCCTGAAGATCACAATGTTGGTCGCCAAGGCCCAACGCGAGGCTTTTAAAATAAGCATTACCGTAATGATTTAGCTGCTCTGAGTAATAGCTTAGCAACCTTATCTGTACAAAAGCCGAAAAAGCACACTGCTGTACCGACAACTGCTGTATCAGTTCATCGGTTAAGCTGCTGATGGTATCAATATCGGCAATATCGGTAATGCGGGCGTCAAGCATAAAGTAGTCTTTCAACCGCGCTAATGCCGGGCTAAGCAGCGGCTCTGACAGCGTGATAGCAAACGCCGGCAACGCTGTGCCACAGGCCGCCAGCTGCGCGGTATCGCCCACAGTTAACTGCTGCAGGTTTTGCTCGCTATATTGTACCCTGCGGCATAACTCAGGAAAGAATTGCTCCAGTTGCGTTTTAACCAGCATGCTGTTGGTGGCAATACTTAAGCTGGTAAAACGCTGATAATGCCGGCGCAACGTGTTAAGTACAGGCTCAATGTAGTTATCAAGCTGCAACTGCAGCCATATTACTGTCCGGGCGGGGAAAACGATTTCTGTTTCAACACAGGGTAACTCTTGCTGTTGAATGTCGATAAAAAAAATGCCGTGCGTTACATCTGCTGCGACCATCTGTCGGATCCCGTTTAATCAACCGGCTAAAATATCCTGTAGCTATGCAAAGATAGCGCCATGATTAGCACTGGCTGTAGGCGCTTAGCAAACCGGAGTCCGCATTATTCTCAGGCCGGCGTGGTGTTGCCGGCGTCAAAAAAATAGCACCCGCAACTATTTAAATAAATACTGCACATCCACATCGTCAAACTTTAACGGCTGCTGCTCAAACTGCTCACCGCCGCTTTGCACATAATCACGCCATACCTGCATAACCTGATGAAACACCGGCAAAATCTCCGGCGTATCATCACTGATACAGGAGGCAACTTTTGTCATCAGGCCGCCGAAGTAATTAGTGCTGCCGTAGAACAAATAAAAGGTTGGATCTGACGGGTCACGCGCGGCGCTTTGCAACAAGCGCCATTGTCCGGCAATAAAGGCTTTGGCCTGTTCTTGTGTGGTGATCTCTTCGTCAAACAGCGCCAGCCAAGCAGCAATAGTGCGGCGAAAAGCAGCAAAGTCGATTTGAGCAAATATCGGCTTGGCATAAGGTGATAAATCGGCGTAGTACGCCGTATCGATAAGCTGCTGCAGCACCTGGTCTTTGTGTTTGGGTAAGTCACTGAATAAAATGTTATCCGGCTGCAGCGGCACGGCACCATCAATCTTCACGCCGTTGCTGCAGTTGTAGATCTCGACTTTGCGTCCGGCTTTGCTGATAGCCTGTTCCAGCAGTTTGCGCGACATATCAAATTCAGGTTTGGTAAACACATAAGGCAAAAAGTTACCCTTTGCCGGCATGCCGCCACCATGAGCTTTCTGGTAGTCATACACTTCTGAGCCGTCGTTGCGGTAATAGGCCGATGCCTGAGAATGATGCTGGCGTACATCGGCGTAACCCAGGTCGACACCAAACAGATAAAATACTTTAAAGCCCAGCCTTAGCGCGTAATTAAGCACCAGATTGGTTACCGTAGGATAGGCATAACTCAGCGACGCTACCTGCACGCCCTGCTTTTTCAGCCGGACATCAAAGAAATTCGTCGATGACTCGCCGTCTTTAAAACACAGCAAGGTTTCTTTAAACAGATCTGCCGTATCAGGATGAATACCGTTAACACTGATCAGCCGGATATCCTTTAAATAATCCGCATCTTTCACTTGCCCTATCCAGCAGAAAGTAGAGCGGTTTTGCTCCACCTCTGCATGAAAGTCCGGCTTAATGCCTTTTTTATACAATGAATATAAAGCGGTACCGCAACTGATTAACACCACTTTGTCGCGATGTTCCTGCAAATAGCTAAAGCTGTTGTCTAACGACGGCCCATTACCCACCACAAATACCGGCAGGTTCAGTGCCGGCAAATTACGGTAGCTGCTATTGTCGTACTGTAAAAACTTATGCTGCTTTGCCACACTGTTGTAGGTATGCGCAATACCGTAACGGCAATGATCATAGTATTCGCCCAGCGCCAGCACGACCTTTAATTCGGCGCGTAAATCGGCAATCGCCTTATGCATTTTCTGGTTGAAGTAAGAGCAAAACATATAGGTATTGGCAATAGAATAAGCGCCAACCTGGTAAAACTGCGCCATCAGATCATAAAAATAGGTTGAGCCATCGCCGCCCAGGTTCAGGTATATCCGCAGGCCATTTTGCTCTGCCCGATCAAATATAGCGGCCCAATCGGTTACCTTAAGACTGGCAGCAAAAAAATCTAAATTAGGCTCACAAATATACAGATTGCTGATTTGATATTGTTCGGTCAGTAACTGGATATGTTTACCCAAACCTACACCGAAAATAATCAGTGAGTCGACCTCTGGCGGTAACTGAATTTTCTGTTGCAGTTGTTTATTAATCAGCGGCTGGGTTTGCGCAATATGCGAGTAATGAATGTAGTGGCTGAATTTATCAACAGAGGTCTGGCCTAACAACACATCATCTTTATACGGCTGCCGGGTAAAATGCTCCAGCAAACGGGCAGACTCTGCATCAAGATCCTGATAAAAAAACGCTTTGCGCTGCGGATGATATAAATTGCTTTTGCCATTGTCATCGGTTACCGCTTGCCAATGCCGGCTTTGGTGCTTGTCAATTTCAGCATGTACTTTGGGGTAAAACTTTTGCAGTGCCGCCATATTACGCCGGTATAACTCATCAGCCGGCGCCGCGGCATGCGGCTGTTGATTACCCAACACGTTAACGCTGCGCTCAGCGATATAATCATTAAAATCCTCGTAGGCCAAAAACTGTGCCGTACTACCCAGCAACTGCTCCGGCTGGCCGCTGTGAGCAAATAAATATTCGGCTACTTTATCCATCACCGGATGGCAGTAATGCCGGTATACATAAACACGGCTAAAACCTGCTACGCTGCGCAGTTCTGCCAGGTCTTCTGCCACCGAGCTGCCGTCATTTTCCAATTGCAGAAAAATCTGCGTACCTGCCGCTTCTGCCGCAGCAAATAACTGCTGCCAATCATTAGCCTGCACTGAGCAAATCAACGTATCTACATTGGGCTCGTACACAATAAGGTACTTAACCCTGGCTTTTTGCAACAAAGCATTTATCTGATAACCCAGCCCCAAGCCCAGCATAACCACCACATCAGGCTGTTGCGGTAAAGCCTCTACCGGCCATGGTTGATCTGCCTGCGTTGGTAAGGCTGCAGTATCAAATTCAACATAAGGCGCGTTGCGGCAAAAGCTGTCGACTTCGTGCGAGACTTCGGCAGCGGGCGTCTCGCTGTACCAGACACGGCCGGTAGCAAAATCGACAATATTCAGCTCTGCAGCACGGGTACAAAATACCGAATACTGCTGCATACTGTGTTGCTGAATTATCGGCACCAGGGAGGGACTATACTGAGATAGCGCCTGAAGATTGTTATTAAAGCGCAGCCTGATGCCGGCAGCGACTTTTTGTTCAGATGCCGCCTGAGCAGCATCATCGGAGTCCAGCTGGTAATTAATGTACTTCAGCATGCAAGTGCCTGATGTTAATTGTTAGTTATGTTGGCCGTAGCTATGCCGGGCGCGTTGGCCCTTTTTTATTTCTAACATATTGCCAGCTACAGCATCTCTATCTGCTGACAGTTTTGCCATTGTTGCCTGTAGCCAGTCAAGGTTTTGCTGCAGAAACAGGGCAAAAGACTCAATATTGTCCTGCGGGGGAACACTTTGGCATAAGTGTTGATTTAATTGCTCAACTAAATCAGCAACCCTGGCTACATCGTAGTCGGGTTGCTGTATCAGGCTATCGATGTCGGCGCGCAGGGCTGCGCACTGTTGTTTAATGGTTTGGGTTGCCGGCATCAGGCACCAACAGCTAACTGCTGATTTTTCTGCGCCTGCAACTGGTAACCCTTCTCACGATCGCTTACCGGAATTTGATCCCAGGCACTTTTAATGGTTAGTAAAATTTCCATGACTTCATCCAGCTTGCTGATGCTTTTATCCCGGCTGGCCTGAATAAGGTGATTGAGCATAAAGTCGTACAAGGAAAACAGGTTGTCTGAGATTTCACCGGCGCTCATATCCAAACACCCCTGCAAGGCAGAAATAATATTGATAGCTTTAGAAATGGCTTCTGACTTACCGGCGAAGTCTTTGCGATCAATACAGCCTTTCGCTTTGGCCATATTTTCCAGCGCGCCTTGCATTAGCAGTTGAATAACACGATGTGGATCGGCTACCGCCAGATCATCTTTAATTCCCACCGCTTTATAGGCTTTAATTCCGTAACTCATAAGATGCTCCACTAATTCGATTTATTGGTTACAAATCCAGGCAAACTTGACAGCTGGGCAGTTACAGTAGAAGCCATATTCTGCATAGAGCCTAAAAGCGCGTCTAATGCAGTATAACGTCTACGCAGAGTTTGCTCGAAGCTAGCTATATATCGGTTAGCAGCCTCTAAATCTTTAGTATTTTTGTCAATTTGTGTATTAAGGGAGTTTTCTTTGGTTGCAATAATACCGCCAGCTTGTGTAAATTCTTTCAGAAAGCTATCGAGAGTTGCGCTTAAACCTTGCTCGCTGCCAAATAACTTCGCTACATTATCGAAATTCTCGTTCAGCGCTCTGTTAAAACGGGTACGTCCAGAGTCGGAACCGAACTCAGAACTACTTGATATTTCAAGCTTACCATCGCTCCGAAAAGTGATTCCTAATGAATATAATGTTGAGAGTGAATCATCAGCACCACCGACAACATTACCTAACAAACCACGCAATTGAGACATAATATTTTTCGGTAGTTGATCGGTCGCTAGAGCGCCCCCCTCAGCGGTTATAGTTTTACCATCAGCCCCTAAAGTACGCTTTCTGGTCAGACCAGCAATCTGATCAACTAACACATTGTAGTTGTTTATAAAATTCTGGATATTTTCTTCAGCACTGGCGGTATCTGTCGCGATGTTCAAGCTGGCGTTGTTGCCGGCTGGAGTGACCGCCTTAACGGTAAGTGTTACATCCTGAATAATGTTGGTGAAGGTGTTACTGGCGCTTGATGTGGCAATACCATCGATTTCAATAATTGCATCCTGAGCAGCCAGAGTCGCGCTTATACCTGCCGTGGCACCCGTTGCTACCGTAGATAAATTATCAAGCTCAGCGTTATTGTTAGTTATAACCAAATCATTACCGCTGCCAGTTTCATTCGAGGTTAATACCAGCTTGGTTCCGGTGGCACCACCCGCGTTGATAATATTGGCGTTGACACCAAAGTTATCGCCTTTGGCGTTAATTTTTTGCCGCAATTCATTCAACGTCATGCCAGCAGTCACTTCAACTTCAAAACTTTTACCATTTGCCGCAAAGGTAAGAATGCCGTTTGTTGTAGAGACGACATCGCTTGCTGATGAAAAAGCGCCATCCGTACTCTCCAACCGGCTGCCCGATGCAAGTTGATTCACTTTGATATCAAAACTGGCAGCCGCTGCCGTGCTCGAAGCAGAGGCTTCCAGGTAAGTTTTGTTTTGTGTAGGCTGTGTAACAGTTGCAATACGGGTATTTAGGGTGTTTCCACCCAGCTTTTTTACCGCGTCCTGAAACGCCGATAAAGCAGATTTCAACTGACCGACACCTGACAATGATGTGTCTAGAGTTCTTTTTGTCGTATTAATCCGGCTTAGTTTACTATCACGCTCTACCTTTACCAAAGTAGAAACCAACTCTTCCAAAGGCAAACCGGAGGCGGAGCCTAAAAAATTAATACCTGACATAAATCACCTCTACACTCTATTGTCGATTAACAGACCAATCGACTGTCCCATTTCTTCCTGAAGCCGTTTAATGTCTTGCGCCACTTTTAATAGCTCCTCTGACGGGATCTGTTTAATCAGCTCTTCTGTTTCAAAGTCTACCACTTTAATCACAGAACGGCCCGAAACATCGTCGATTGAAAAGCTTAAAGAACGCTGCTCCAACGCAACGGCTTGGTTAACAACATCTACCGCTTGCTGCAGTTCAGCTTTGCTTATCCGCTGTGCGCCACCTTTAGCAAATTTTCCAGTTTCGTCATCAACTATTTTTGGATCAGCAACGACTACTTTGGAAACTTTATCGGCAGCTGGCATATAACTAAAACCCAACGATCCACTTGCATCAACGTTACTCATATCCAGACTCCTTATCGACACGTATGGTGAGAACTTTACTCAAGTTTCTCACCATACGCGTATTAGTTTAACCCAATAACGATAAAGCTGCCTGTGGCCGCTGATTTGCCTGAGCCAGCACGGTAGTGCTAGTCTGTTGCAGGATCTGCTGACGAGTCAGCTCGGCGGTTTCGCGGGCAAAGTCTGTATCGCGGATCCGGCTGCGGGCGCCTGATACGTTTTCAGAGATATTGGTTAAGTTACGGATAGTAGATTGGAAACGGTTTTGAATCGCACCCAAGTCAGCTCGGGTGCCATCGATGATACCAATCGCCGTATCAACCAGAGCTATAGCAGCAGAAGCTCCTGTAACTGAAGAAACACTTAGAGCACTTAAACCTAAAGCATTAGTGCCATAGCCGCCTGCTCGAGATAATTTAATCTCAATGTTTTGGCCAGCATTAGCACCGACTAAAAACTTAGCAGAATATGAACCATTCAACAGATTTTGAGAACCAAATTGAGTCACAGAAGCAACACGGCTCATTTCAGCCTTTAATTGCGTTACTTCTTTTTGTAACGCAGCACGATCTGTTGAGCTGTTTATACCGTTTTGAGACTGAATAGCCAAGGTACGAATACGCTGTAGTGAGCTTGTTATTTCTTCCATTGCGCCTTCAGCTACCTGAGCAACTGAAATACCATCGTTGGCATTACGTGCAGCCTGATCTAGACCATTTACCTGGCTAGTTAAACGGTTTGAAATCTGTAAACCGGCGGCGTCATCTGCAGCACTATTAATCCGGAAACCTGAAGATAAACGCTTAAATGCATTGTCTAGATTGTTACCTGAGTTAAACAACTGACGCTGAGCATTCAGCGATGAGGTATTGGTATTTACATATAAAGCCATGAGTCACTCCTTAGTTGTCCGTAGCATTGCCACTTTCAACCGATGTTAAAAATACGGGTATCCCGTTAACTGAGCCAAGCTGCAACTTGGCTTAACTTGTATATCGACCGCGATATTTAAAACTTTAGAAAAAAACTCATTTTTTTTTATTTTTTTTGCGAAAAAAAGTAAAAGCTAGATTTTACAAAAAGATAAAGCCACTTTAAGGTGGCTTTAATTTAGTTATTCAGCACACTTAAGGCAGCTTGAGGCCTTTGGTTGGCCTGTGCTAAGACAGAGGTACTACTTTGCTGAATAATTTGCGTCCGCGTTAACTCGGTGGTTTCACGTGCGTAATCAGTATCACGGATCCTGCTGCGCGACGCTGACACATTTTCACTGATATTGGTCAAATTACGTATGGTCGTGCCTAACACATTTTGCCAAGCGCCAAGCTCAGTACGAGCACTGTCAATGCTTAATATTGCTGCATCAAGCCTATTAAGCGAGCCGGCTGCATCATCTGTACCTAACTGCACCGCTGCAACGTTAAGCCCCGTCACACCGCTACCGTAACCATTAGACAAATCAATAGCAATTTTTTGCCCGGCATTGGCTCCGATTTGAAAGATGAAGAATTGACTCGTACCGTCCAATATCTTCAAACCACCGAATTCCGTGTTATCAGCGATATTTTGAATTGAGGCTGCCAGTTGATCATATTCTTGCTGTAGTGCGATTTTATCCGCTGCACTGTTAATAGCATTCTCCGATTGGATTGTTAAAACTCTCATCCGTTGTAAACTAATGCTAATCTCATCCAGCGCGCCTTCGGTAACCTGTACCAGAGAGATCGCATCATTAGCGTTGCGTACTGCCTGCTCTAAGCCATTTACTTGACTAGTGAGCACGTTACTGATCACTAAACCTGCTGCATCATCTGCGGCTCGATTAATTCGTAACCCTGAAGTTAAGCGCTCGAAACTTGTTGTTAACCCTGAGGTAGCGTTACTCAATAACCGCTTTGATATTAGAGATGACTGATTGGTATTCACAACTAAAGACATACTGCAATTCCCTCTCCGTCAGAATGTAGCAAGCCGCCGTAAGGCGGCCCATCAGACTAAACCAGTTACTGTAGCAAACTCAGCGCGGCCTGTGGTCGCTGGTTGGCTTGTGCCAACACAGTAGTACTGGTTTGTTGCAAGATCTGTGTCCGTGTTAATTCCGCTGTTTCCTTCGCAAAATCAGTATCGCGAATGCGGCTGCGAGCTCCCGACACGTTCTCAGAAATATTTGTTAAGTTACGGATAGTCGCCTGAAACCGGTTCTGAATCGCACCCAAATCTGCGCGAGTTCCGTCAATGACACCTATCGCTGTATCAATCAGAGCCAATGCGCCGGACGCACCACTAACTGAAGAAACACTTAGAGCACTTAAACCGAGCGCGTTAGTTCCATACCCTCCAGTTCGAGATAGTTTAATTTCAATATTTTGTCCGGCATTTGCACCAACCAAAAACTTCGCTGAAAAACCACCTGATAACAGGTTTGTAACACCAAATTGAGTCGTTGATGCCACCCGGCTAATTTCCAGTTTTAGTTGAGTAACCTCTTTCTGTAGTGCAGCCCGATCTGTCGAACTATTGATACCGTTCTGCGATTGAATCGCCAAAGTACGGATACGCTGCAGGGAGTTAGTGATCTCCTCCATTGCCCCCTCAGCTACCTGTGCTAAGGAGATACCATCATTTGCATTACGCGACGCTTGGTCTAGACCATTAATCTGGCTGGTTAGGCGGTTAGATATTTGTAAACCTGCGGCATCATCTGCTGCACTATTAATCCGAAAACCTGATGACAGACGTTTAAAAGCTGTGTCAAGTGCATTACCTGAGTTAAACAACTGACGCTGCGCATTCAGAGACGAAGTATTGGTATTCACGTATAAAGCCATTTTAACTCTCCTATTACTTAACTAAACACTAACAGCACTCGCCATCTAGACGACATTCCTGTATTTTCGTGTTACTTATGTATCGGAAAGAAAAAGAAATACTTTAGCTAATTTATGAAAATTGCGTTTAATCACTCATTTTTATTTAAAAAATAAAAAAGCCGCATTTAAGCGGCCTTTTATCCTAATCATTTTATTAGCCCTGCAATAAGCTTAATGCTGCCTGTGGCCGCTGGTTGGCCTGCGCTAACACAGTGGTGCTTGTTTGCTGCAGGATCTGTGTCCGCGTTAGTTCCGCCGTTTCTTTGGCAAAATCAGTGTCACGGATCCGGCTGCGCGCGCCTGAAACATTTTCAGAGATATTAGTTAGGTTGCGAATAGTCGCTTGAAAACGGTTTTGAATCGCACCTAAGTCAGCACGAGTTCCGTCAATAACACCAATTGCTGTATCGATTAAAGCTAATGCTCCTGACGCACCACCAACTGATGATACGCTCAGTGCGCTTAAACCCAGAGCGTTAGTACCATAACCACCAGCGCGAGACAATTTAATATCAATATTCTGGCCTGCATTAGCACCCACGAGAAATGTTGCAGAAAAACCACCTGTAAGTAAGTTCTGAGTACCAAATTGAGTCGTTGATGCCACCCGGCTGATTTCCAGTTTTAGCTGAGTAACTTCTTTCTGCAGTGCTGCCCGATCTGTCGAGCTATTGATACCGTTCTGCGACTGAATCGCAAGAGTACGGATACGCTGCAGGGAGTTAGTGATCTCTTCCATTGCCCCCTCAGCTACCTGAGCCAAAGAAATACCATCATTAGCATTACGAGAGGCCTGATCTAGACCATTAATTTGGCTGGTAAGGCGATTTGAAATTTGTAACCCTGCCGCATCATCCGCAGCACTGTTAATACGAAAACCTGAAGATAAACGTTTAAATGCAGTGTCCAGAGCGTTGCCAGAGTTAAATAACTGGCGCTGGGCGTTTAATGAACTAATGTTGGTGTTTACATATAGAGCCATGATTATTTCCTCTCATTCTGACCGTTCTAGCGCAACCAGCACATGTTTTTGTCTAGCGTTGCCGTGTTAATTAGTTATCGGTTAGTCTGAGAGAAACTTTAGAAAAACTTTCCATATTTCCGATTTGCTTCTACGCCCAATTGTTGATAAATCGGGCATAGAGGTATTAACGTAAATAATCAAATAGGGTCGTCGTACCTATTTTACTAAATACTGTAGAGGCAGCCTGCAACGCTATTTCTTGACGTTTAATCTCTGTCAAAGCAGCAGCAAAATCGACCTCGGAAATGTCGGCTTTATAGCCTTTATTGTTGATAATTAGGTCTTCATTACTTGAGAACACGCTATCAAGTACATTCACACGGCCACCTATACTGGCAAGAGTATTATCGACGTTTCTCGCGCTGTTGTCAGTTTGAACTAACACATCAGCTATTGCTTCATTGAAATTGACACCAGTCACAGATGGGTCTCGGAGTGCAGTGATAAAATCATTAAGTGTATCGAGAATATTTCTCTTCTCAGGTGTCGGCAAAGTAAAATCAATTTGTCCAGGAGCTGCGGCAGCGCCATCGACACGTAACTCCAAACCTGAGAACCTGATAGGCTCTCCAGAGACAAAGACTCCGTTCACTGGTGGTGTTAAAGGAGCACCATTATTCAGTACTTGATAATTGCTTCCGGCATCAATCTGCAAACTATATAAATTGTTCGCCGGGTTCTGACTGTCGTATTTCTCTCTATAAAATTGATCGAAAATCTGCTGGTTATTAACACGTAAAGCTACAGAATCAGGAGTACCTGATATCACTACCGGATTATCAGGTTTGAAACGTCCGAAGACGTCATCAAAGATCTGCTTGCCACTGTCTCTTCCGGAAAGACTAATCGATGGTGAAATTTGCAATCTGCGGCTACCATCATCACCTCTAAATTCATAACGACCGGTCGTAGCATTTAATTCATACGCCGGTGACTTATCTTGGAAACCAGCGAATATATAACCACCATCAGAATCACGAGTATTCATCAGATCGAAAAATTCGGTTTGAATGTTCTCTAACTCTAAAGCGACAGCTTGGCGTTCAGCAATAGTAAAAGTACCATTACCAGATGCAATCGCTAACTGACTTATCCGATCAAAATTGACACGCATATTAGTCAGAATGGTCTCCTGTAACGCCAAGCCATTTTTTAACAGCACACTGTTAGTTTGAAACTGCTCAATTTGCGACAAGTTCTGATCTAAACCTAGTACTTTAGCAGAGGCAGCAGGATCATCTGCCGGACTTAAAATGCGGGTTTGCTTGGTTAATTGCTGCTCAGCAATCGACATCTTCTTCTGAGTGTTGAGGATCCCATTCAGACTCTGCGCGAACTGCATATTAAAGGTTAACCGCATACTCTTACCTCACTGCCTGTAACAGGGTATCAAAAATGGTTTGCGACGTTGATAAGATCCTGGCTGCCGCAGCATAAGTTTGCTGGAAGCGCACCAGGTTAGCCGCTTCCTCGTCCAAACTGACGCCTGACAAAGACTCGTACCACAGTGTCGTTTGTTCCAGAATAGCCGCGTTAGCCTCTTCCAGCGTACGTCCCTGTCGGGTTCGTTCCCCGATACTGCCTACCATAGTGCCATAAGATTGGTTAAAGCTGTATTCATTAACCGCGTTGGCAGCCGATACGGCATTACGCCGGGTAGTTTCTGCTGTTTGTAGCCCAACCAGCGCCAGGCCGTTGCGGTTGTCACTAAAGCCGTTCTGGTTGAACTCCAGTGTAAAACGATCGCCGGCGCGTGGTACGCCGCTGATATTGAAATCAAAGCCGTAGGTACCGGCAAGACCCGCTTGCGCCAGAACATTATTATAATTATTGTTGCTAAAGGTGGCAGTGCCTAACAGGTTTGGCACCGGCAGTGTATTGTCGTAAATCTCAAAGGTGTCACTGCCGGTGAACACCAGGTTCAACGGTAAATTACCGATAAAGGGCGTTGCGGTATCAGTATTAGTTACTACAAGCTGCTCGACTCGGCCATTGCCCAGGTTTGCGACATCAAAACCACCCCGTACCGGACTGGCCAGTGCAATATCTTCACCTCTGTTGGTTGCTAGTTGCAGCTGACTGGCCGATTCCTGTAATGGTTTTAACAAAAACCGATCACCCACTGCTGCACCGCCGGCACCAATAAAAATATTGATTTCAAGACCGTAGAGATCATCACCAGGCGGCATACTGGCGGAATTAAGCGTCAGGTTTGCGGTTAAATCCAGACCACCGATAACCTTATCTGAGCCCGGAATCACCTGCCCTCTGCTATCAACGGCTTGCACGGTAATTTCGTTAGCGCCGGTAACAGTAACCAAAAAGTCATTGGGCGGCAGTTTTTTGCCTTGCCCGGCTTCTAAACCAACCCGGATCGCCATCTCACCAGTGTTATTGCGATAGGCTAAACCATTGGATACCGGCAGTCGGAATAAGTCACCGCCGAGGGTGCCGTTTAGCGTCATGCCAAGCTTGTTTTGATTATTTAGCGCATCCCCCAAAGAGAGAGCAAGCTGACCCAGTTGGATCTGGGTTGGGTCAAGAATTTCTTCCCGAAACGCCACCAAAGCGCCAAGCTTGCCGCCTATGGCTTTGGAATTAACATCGCGCACAACGTTACTGTTAGAATTTAACTGTAACTGTAGTTCTTTACGCAATGGATCAGGATCACCGCGCAAGGATAGCAATCGAAACTCGCCCTGCTCTACCACCAACGACTGGCCGTCATTCATAAATACCAGTTTTTCGCCGTTTGCCGCGTCCAGCACGTTAATTTCGACCATTTCCGATAACTTCAGGATTGCCAGGTCGCGCTTGTCGAGCAGTTCCAGCGGCAGCTGCCGGGTAGTACCATTGCCGTAAGAAGCAATATCTTTGTTGTAAATCGCAATTTGTTTAATCAGATCATTAGCTTCATTAACGTAAATATCGAACTGGTCATTAATAAAGGTTTCTTGATCCTTTAATAGCTTGGACATGCCTTCAAAGCGATTGAGTAGTGATTGCGCACTACCAATCACCAGCTGACGACTGGCCGGTTGTACCGGATCGTTGTTAGCACTCTGCAACTGAGCAAACAAATCGTTCATGCCAGTGGCAATACTATTGGCGGGATTAGAAAATAAGGCATCAATCCGGTTTGCTTCAGACACATATTGCTGTGCAAAGGAGTACTGCGAGGTATCCCGGCGCAGTTGTTTGACGGTGAACTCACTAATCAGTCGCTCAGTCGTGCCACGACCCACACCGATCCCCAGTGGATCAGGCGCAAATTCGGTGCGTTGGCGCACATAGCCCTGCGTATTAATATTGGCAATGTTGTTACTGGTGGTGTTTAGCAGCAGGCTGCTGGCCCGGATCGCTGAACTACCAATTTTTAACAGATTGTCTGACATTCTCTCTCCACAGCGTCTTGACTAAGCCGCTAGCTTATTCATCGGCCGCAGCCGGAACTTCTTGAGCCGTTTCCAATTCAGCGCGAATTTGCTCAAATGCCGAACTGCGGTAAACCGCCATAATTTTTTGTGCATAGTTCGGATCAGTCGCGTAGCCGGCAGCTTGTAACTCACTGAAATAGGCGGCCGGCTCAGCTGCGACGGCAACCGCCTGCTGATAACGGACACTGTTACTGATAAAATCAGTATAGTCCTTTAAGCTCTGCTCCGGTGAGCTGTAAGCGCGGAATTTTGCCTGCTCTTTACGGGCCACCCCCTGCCGGTACTCCAGAGTATCGACGACAGCAGTATCACCCTGCCAGTTGCGACTGGCTTTAATGCCAAACAGGTTAAAGCTATTTTCGCCATCATTGGTACGGATCATTCGCTTACCCCAACCGGTTTCCAACGCCGCCTGCGCAATCAGCGCCAGAGGATCCAGGCCCAGGGCGCCGGCTGCTTTGCGGGCTGCCGGTAGTAGCGCACGGATAAAGTCGGTGGGCGATTCAATCTGCCAGTGGTTCGTCGGCGCCACCTCGCTCTTTGCCTGATTAGCTGCCGCTTTTTGTGCTTGCTGTTTTGCGCGCTCAGCGCGCTGTAATTCCAGCTTTTCCAGTAATGGCGCCAGTACCGACTCATCCCGCCGTCCCGGCTGTAATACGCCACTTTGTGTTAGCTGTGCCGCAGCCTGAGCTTGTAACAGTCCCAAATCTGAGCTGTCCTGATACTGTTGCGCCTGTGGCATGCTCAGGCTTTCCGCACGCTGCCCGGGCATCAGTAACTCGACAGCTTTACGTTGCTTGGCTGCCGCAGCCGGATCTAACTGTTGCACTAACAGCTCGGCCAGCCCCAGCCCGCCTTTTTGTGCCAGATCAGTTGCCAGCTGGTTATCATGCATATCGCGGTAAAACTCGGTGGTCTGACTGTTCATCAGCCCCTCGGCTTCAAACGCTTTATTTGCCTGGCGCATACTTTTCAGCAGCATATTAAAGAAAATGGCTTCAAACTGTTCGGCAGCCTGACGCAGCGCCCCCTGTTCATCACTGCGGGACGCGGTGCGGATCTGCTGCAAACTTTGCAGATCATGATAGGAGTGCTGAAGCTTGCCGCTGTCCATCTTAGATCACCACCAATTCACCATGAATGGCACCGGCTTCTTTTAAGGCTTCCAGAATCGCCATCAGATCGCCGGGCGCCGCACCTACCGCATTGACGGTACGCACTAACTCATCCAGCGTCACGCCGGGATCAAACTTAAACATCCGGGAGTTTTGCGGATTAACATTAATAATGCTGTCTTCTACCACTACCGTTTCACCATCGCTAAAGGGATTGGGTTGGGAGACCTGCGGATTTTCTTCAATGGTGACGGTTAAACCACCATGGGTCACTGCCGCCGGGAACAAGCGCACATCTTTACCAATCACAATGGTACCAGTGCGGGAATTAATAATGATCTTGGCTGCCTGATCCGCCGGTTGAAAGGTCAGATTTTCCAGGGTCGCTAAATAGGATACGCGCTGACTAATATCCCGTGGCGCCCGCACCCTTACCGAAGAGGCGTCCAGTGAAAACGCCGTTTCCGGTCCCATAAAGCCATTAATGGTCTCAGCCAGCCGCTTAGCGGTAGTAAAATCGGGGCGTTTCAGATTAAAGGTAATAAAATCGCCATTGCCAAAGGGCGACTCTACTTCGCGCTCGACCACGGCACCATTCGGAATACGCCCGACTGTCGGGGTATTAACGACGATGCGTGAACCGTCCAGCCCTTCAGCCCCCAGGCCGCTGACAATCAGACTACCCTGTGCTACCGCATAGACATTGCCGTCCAGGCCGGTTAAAAAGGTTTGCAGCAAGGTGCCGCCACGTAAGCTCTTGGCACTGCCCACGGACGAAACGGTAATATCAATACTCTGTCCTGGTTTGGCAAAGGGTGGTAATTCGGCGTGAACCGCAACGGCAGCCACGTTCTTGATTTGCGTGCGGCCACCGGCCGGCAAATTAATGCCAAAGTTTGCCAACATGGTACGAAAACTTTGTTCAGTAAAGGGGCTTTGCTCACCGGTGCCGGGCAACCCCACTACCAGTCCGTATCCCACCAGTTGGTTTGAACGCACGCCTTCGATATCGGCGACATCTTTGATCCGGGCACTCTGTGCCGCCAGCGGCAAACAGCTGGCTAGCAGCAACAAACAGACAGTGACAACATTAGCACTACGCATGTGCTGCTCCTAAAACGGCCACAGCGGGCCATTGAAAAACCGACTTAACCAACCGGGAGACTGGCCATGATGATGCGCGCCCGTGCCACTGTATTCAATGCGGGCATTAGCGATCTTGGTGGACTCAACCGTATTATTCACATCGACGTCCTGTGGCCGGATCACACCGGTCAGCCGGATGTACTCTTTGCCGGTATTTAAGGTTAACCACTTTTCGCCGCGGATCACCAGATTACCATTGGCCAGCACCTGCAACACATTGACCGAGATATCCCCTACCAGGCTGTTACTTTGATTCGCTTTGGCATCGCCTTTAAAATCCTGATTACTACTGGAACCAAACTGCAACACGTTACCACCGATTGAGGCATTGCGACCCGCGATATTGATCGGCTCAAAGGCGACGTTACTGTCTTTTTTACTCTCGGTCTTGGCATTCTTTGAAGCCTGGGTGCGCTCGCGCAGCACTACGGTAATAATATCGCCTTCATGCCGCGCACGATTATCGGTATACAGACTATTCGAATGACTTTGCGTAAACAGCGAACCATTACGCAGCACCGGCCGCGGCGCTGGCTCAGGTGGCAAGGGCGCAAAAAAAGGATCATCAGGTTTGGCTTCCTGTGTTGCCGCACACCCGGTTAGCAATAACAGAAAACTGAGCCCTATCAAGTAAGCAACGTTACGCATCTTAGCCCCCGTTATAATTGCTGAATCACAAAACCAAGCATCTGGTCGACGGTAGAAATGACTTTCGAGTTCATCTCGTACACCCGCTGACTTTCAATCAAGCTCACCAGCTCTTCCGTGACATTGACGTTGGAGGTTTCCAACGCGCCTTGCACAATGATACCAAGCCCTTCCAGGCCCGGAATACCCTGCACCGGATCTCCGCTGGCCGGGGTTTCCTTAAACAGGTTCTGGCCAATCGGCTCTAAGCCTGCCGGGTTAATAAAGTTGGTCACCGTCAACTGTCCCAAGACAGCGTTTTCTACCTGGCCGGCCAACCGCACAGACACCTCACCGTCCTGCGATACCATGATGGCGGTCGCATCCGGTGGGATCACAATGTTCGGCTGTACCTGATAACCGGCACCGGAGGTCACCATATTGCCGTCTCCGTCAACGGTAAACTGACCATTACGGCTATACGAAATGGTGCCATCCGGCATCAGTACCTCAAAAAAACCATGGCCCTGGATCATCAAGTCCAGGCTGTTTTCCGTGGTAATCATATTACCCTGGGTAAAACTCTTTTGAGTCGCCACTACCTTGGTACCGGCGCCAATCATTAAGCCATTTGGCAGCTCAGAGTTTTGCGACGAGCGTCCGCCGGGCTGATTAATATTCTGATACAACAAATCTTCAAAAATCGCCCGGCTTTTCTTAAAGCCGACAGTACTGGCATTCGCCAGGTTATTAGAAATAACCGAGATATCGCGCTGTTTTGCGTCGAGACCGGTTTTACTGATCCACAAAGCCGGATGCATTTGTACCTCCCGGGCCTAAACCCTGTTAACGGCAACGGCAGCTGTAATAGCGGCCGTTGTGAAAAATAATTAGCCGATGATCCGCAGTAGCTGATTCTGCTGCTGGTCCATCTGTTCCGCTTTTTTCATCATTTTCACTTGCAGTTCAAATTGGCGCTGCAAACTGATCATGGTGGTCATTTCGGATACCGCATTAACATTGCTGCCCTCATAGGCACCGTGCAGTAAAGTTACTGCGGCACTCTCTTGTGCTAACTCGCCATCCTTACGCCGGAATAGGCCATCGTTGCCCTTTTCTACCGCCCGGTATTCGGTGTCAACCAGCTTGATCCGGCCCACTATTTCCAACACATTGGCCGGTGCACCCTGGACTCTGGCACTTACCGTACCATCCTGACCAATTTCCATTTTGGCAAGGGGTAAGGGCAGCAGAATAGGACCATCCTCACCTAACACCGGATGACCATTGGCGGTGCGTAGCATACCGTCGGGAGTTAACTGCAAGTTACCGGCACGGGTGTAGGCTTCGTTACCGTTTTTGTCCTGTACCGCAAACCAGCCATCACCCTGGATCGCGATATCCAGCTCGCGCTCGGTAATAATCAGGGCGCCGCTGTCAAAGTTTTGACCAGGCCGCTCGGTCATCGAAAACACCCGGGTCGGCAAGCCGGCGCCAAAAGCCTGCATTGATCGGGCTTGTTCAAAATCAGCTTTAAAGCCAACGGTCCCGGTATTCGCCAGATTATTGGCCCTGACACTGATGCCATGCATATTTTCTTTGGCACCGCTCATGGCGATATAGAGCAAACGATCCATAACAGACTCCGTATAGCAACTGTCGAGGGGTTAATGTGATATTTATTGCACTAACACAAGCAATAACAGTGCCAACTGGAAACAGAACAAGCCAGGCTGACAAAAATAGGGAGAGTGAAAAAAACACCCCGGCACGATGCCGGGGTGTTGCTTGACGGGTATCTGATACCCTGGCGACTAGAAACTTACCGGATCTGCAGGATATTCTGCTGCAACTGGCTGTTCACTTCCAACGCCCTCGAGTTAGCCTGGAAGTTACGCTGCGCCGTAATCAGATCAACAAGCTCAGTCGTCAGGTTAACGTTCGACTGCTCCAGCGCGGAGGCATTCACGGCGCCGAAGGTGCCAATATTCGCCTGTCCGGCAATGGGTTCACCCGAGGTGATAGACTGCTTCCATGATGTATTACCAACCTGCTTTAAGCCCTGCACATTAGCAAAACGCACCAGCGTTACTTGCGCCAGGTAGGACGAGTCACCGTTACTGTAACTGGCCAGTACCCGGCCAAAGGCATCGATATCCACCCCGGTCAGGAAACCAACAGTCGTGCCGTCCTGACTCAGGTTGGTGACATCGAAAGCTGCAGCATACTGTGTAGGCAGTCGCACGCCAGACGCATCCCGGAAATTGACCACAACATCAGCGGCAAATTGTGCGCCGTTGGTCAGATAACCGAGCAAAGGATCATTCAACTGTGCCGCAGGTAACGTTATGGTCGGCACTGGTGGCGTGACAAAATTACCGCTGGAGTCAAAAACAACGTTATCCCCTTGGAACGGAGTTGCCGTAATACCATCCCACACCACAAAAGTTTCCCACTCGGCATTCGCTGGTGGTGTGGTTGGTGTTTTTCTGAAGTAAGTCGTTACCGTATGAGCTTCACCCAGACTGTCATAAACAGTTACCGACGTCGAATGGTTATAGGTAGAGCGGTCAGTGGCGTTAAAGGGCACCAGCGGATCTTTAGCTATTTCCCGGGAGTCAACATTCATACTCAGGAAAATATTGTTGGTCGCTCTTGGCGCTCCGGCTGAAGTCGGGATCGAAATCGGCGCTGTTGTACTAAGGCTTACCGATTGATTTTCACCTGTTACTGGATCGACCGAAAACCCCTGGAGAAAGTTACCTTTATTATCAACAATAAAGTTATCTTTATTTAGCTTAAAGGCCCCTGCCCGGCTATAGGTCATATCCCGGGATACACGATCTGGCGTCGTCGCAAAAAAGCCTTCGCCGGTGATCGCCAGATCCAGTGAATTGTTAGTAAACTGCAGAGCGCCCTGGTTAAACTGCTGCGCAACGACAGCTGTCGTTACACCGTCACCAACCTTGGTGCGCCCGGAAGCAAAAATAGAAGTGGCATAAACATCAGCGAACTCGGCACGAGATTCCTTAAAGCCCGTGGTATTTACGTTGGCAATATTGTTCGCTGTAACATCCAGATCTTTTTGTGCGGCAGCCAGGCCGCTTAGTGCAATATTAAAACTCATAACAAACCTCGCTTAACCGTAAGATACTTCTAACACATCACCCAGTTTCACCGCACCAAGTCCCAGTAGATTCAGCATGATGCCTTTACCATTAGTGTTCATACTGACACTACCGACCGGCGTGTAGACATTCGCCGGAATACTGGCGCGGGTACCGTCACTGTAACTGGCTTCGACTTTTAGCCTGTAAGTGCCGGCTCTGACCCGCTCTGACAACTCTCCGTCAATCCGATCAGCGCTACTTTCGCCCGAAGGTAAATAGGTGCCATCCCAGATAAAGCTGTTACGGCCCATCTTAGGGTTCTCTACGCTAAAACTTTGGATCAGCTCGCCTTTCTCATTCTCTACCATTACTCTTAGCGAGCTGGCGGGCCGCTCTAAATCAATAACGCCACGTGCCAGGCTATCACCGGTAAACACGATTTGGTTAGATTGCGTCAACACTGAACGTCCCACCAGAGACGACGCTTGCAGTGCCTGATTAGACGTCATACTCTGTGCCAAATTAGAAAAGTTCTCGTTTAACTTTCCTATCCCATCGGCAGTAGTAAAGTTGGTCATTTGCGCAATCATCTGATCATTCTCAACCGGTTTGGTTGGATCCTGATAAGCCAGTTGCTGCGTTAGCAGTGCAAAGAAATCCGCCTGAGTTAATGCGCCATTATTACGGTCCTGTACTTTAGGTTTTTCTTCCCAGTACAGGTTATTCAGTGCTGAATTGTTACTTACGCTGTTCATCCATTACTCCTTAACCAGACTGCCCTAAACGCAGGGTGCGCATGAGCATTTGCTTGGCGGCGTCTGCCGTCTGGACGTTCGTTTCATAGGAGCGGGAAGCGGAAATCATATTCGCCATTTCTTCCATGATGTTAACGTTCGGCTTGTAGACAAAGCCATTTTCGTCCGCCAGCGGATGATTAGGCGCATACTCCATCACCGGTGGCGCGTCAGACTCGACGATACCCAGCACTTTTACGCCGCTACCGGCATCTTGTTGCCGCCTGGCCTCCGACAGCTCCGCAGCAAAGACCGGATGCCGGCCTTTATAAACCTGATCAATACTGCTACTGACACTATTGGCATTTGCCATATTGCTGGCCGTGGTATTCATCCGTACTGACTGCGCAGTCATACCGGAACTGGCAATATCGAAAACTTTAAATAAGCTCATGATTATTGTCCCGTACCTGTGATAGCCTTTTTCAGGCCACTGATTCTGCTGTTTAAAAACTGCAAGCTGGTTTGATACTGAATAGCATTCTGCATCATCGCATTCCGCTCATGATGCACGTCCACACTATTACCATCGCCGGTATCCGGTTGATCCGGGTTACGAAATTTTACTTCCTGCCGGCTTTGGGTAGAGATGGCAAAATGCCCTTCGTGCGTGCGACTCACCGGACGGCTCTGTCGCGACTGCGCGTTGTTAAGTGCCTGCTGGAAATCCAGATCTTTAGCCTTATAGCCCGGCGTATCTGCATTAGCGATATTTTCTGAAAGCACCTGTGCACGCCGATCCCGGGTTAATAATGCATCCGGGTGCATGCCAAAGGCTTTGTCAAAGCTGATAGCCATTTTCTTGCCACCTCTTGTTACACGTTAAACATGAGGAAGCAAAAAGCAGGCCAAATTGAAAGGTCAGGTTTTTTTGCGGTAGATAATGCCAGGATTACAACGTAACATTTCAAAATCCTCGTTCAGGCTGGACAAGGATTCTGAAGCACCAAGGATTAAGTGACCACGGCTGTTTAGTGCCTGCGAAAACTGGCGAATAATTTTCGCTTTAACTTCAGGAGAGAAATAAATCAGCACGTTGCGACAAAATATAATGTCGAACTTGCCCAGTAAGGTGTAGCTATCGAGCAGGTTAAGGTGCCGGAAACTGACGTTTTTTTTCACTTGCTCCTTGATCCGCATCATACCTTTGCCGCTGTCTTCAAAAAAACGGCTACGCCGCTCCGGTGATAAACCACGAGCTAAAGCCAAGCCATCATATTCGGCACGCTGGCAGTGTTCTAACATAGTGTTAGAAATATCCGTGCCTAAAATACTTACCCCGGCAGGAAAGGCATTGGGCCGGCCTTGCTGGTATTCCAGCACAGTCATGGAAATAGAATACGGCTCCTGACCGGAAGAACTGGCTGCTGACCAAATTTTGACACTGCGGCAAGTTTTTTCCAGCTCCGGAAAAATTTGGCTCTTTAACAACTCATAAGGATAGGTATCTCGAAACCACAAAGTCTCATTAGTGGTCATAGCGTCAATAACAGCCGAACGCAACTGCCGTTCAAACGGGTTCATAGTTTTGTTGAGCAATTCAGAGAGGGTGCTAATGCTGAAACGTTGCATCAATGGTGCTAAACGGCTTTTCACCAGATATTGCTTATTATCACCCAATACGATGCCACACTGTTGCTCCAGAAAATCCCGGAATTGCCGGTATTCAGATTCCTGTAATTGTTTATCTGTCACGCAACGTCCTCAGCTTTTAATCTACATGTAACCACTTCTGTACCGATTGCGCGAGCTCGTCTGGGTTAAACTTGGCGATAAAGTCTTCAGCCCCCACTTTTTGAACCATCTGCTGATTAAAAACGCCACTTAGCGAGGTGTGCAGAATAACGTGCAGACGGCGCAGTTTAGGGTCAGCTTTCACTTCTGCAGTCAGGGTGTAGCCGTCCATTTCCGGCATCTCAATATCAGAGATCAACAAGCCAACTTTTTCAGTAATTGACTCCTGACACTCTTTCGCCTGCTGCTGTAAATAAGTCAGCGCCTCGCGACCGTTATTGACCAAATGCATTCTGACACCCAGTGGTTCTAATGACCGTTTTACCTGATTACGGGCGACTGCAGAATCATCGGCGATTAAAATCACCCGCCCTCCCAGATCAGTAGTAATACTTTGGGTAACAGCCTCATCATGAATCATCGTCGGCGAAGGGGAAATCTCTTCGAGGATTTTTTCAACGTCTAGGATCTCAACTAACTCTTTATCAATTTCGGTCACCGCGGTCAGGTAACTTTGCTTGCCACTGGTACCCTTGGGTGGTGGCATAATCGATTCCCAATTCGTATTAACAATACGCTCTACCCCACTGACCAGAAACCCCTGTACCGAGCGGTTGTACTCGGAAATGATAATAAAGGCGGTCGATAAATCGGCGATTGCCTTACCACCGGTTGCCAGGCTTAAATCAATCACGGAAATCGTTTGCCCGCGAATATGAGCAATACCACGCACAAAAGGATTTCGCTTCGGCATAGCCGTAAGCTTTGGACATTGCAAAACTTCCCGCACTTTAAACACATTAATACCGTAGCGCTGGCGACCATTGAGCTTAAAGAGCAATAACTCCAGGCGGTTCTGCCCAACCAGCTGCGTACGTTGGTTAACGGAATCGAGAATACTGGACATCAAGCTCTCCTTAGGCAGCCAAACGGCTTGGTATTTGCATATCGTGGTAACGTCGTAGTCAAAAGTACGGCGCTGTCTAACTTAAGGCATGTTATAACCCTTTATTCGTAAAGCATAGCCAAACCATATGAAAAAGTACGAAAATTTTATCCGCAGCGGCATCCTGCTACTTGCCTTCAGCATCAGTCCCTGGTGTCAGGCGCAAGTGCAACAATTTAGTCCATCGCAACTGACTGATGCGGTAAAGGACTGGCTGCAAACGGCATGGGCAGTCGATGAGCTGGAGAGCGAAATCCACGTCACGGCACTTGATAGCCGGATTGGCAGTAAAGACTGCGCCCATCAGCCACAAATCAGTCTGCCGGCCAATGCCAACCCGCGCCAAACTACGGTACAGATTAGTTGTACTGAGCCAACTAGCTGGCAGTTGTTTCTGCCCGCCCGGCTGACGGAATGGTTAACCTTGGTCGTCAGCAGACAAAATATTGCTCCAGGAACCGTCATCACTGCCGATATGCTGGAAGTGCAACGCCGGGAACGTCGGTTGGTACGTGGCAATATCGTGCAGGATACCGCAGCAGTTGCCGGCAGTCGCAATAAACGCAGCCTGAGTGCGGGCCAAATCCTTAGTTTACAGGATCTTTGTCTTGTATGCCGGGGAGATATTGTTACAATAGAAATCAGCCAAGGTGGCCTTGCCGTATCCGCCACAGGCGTTGCACAACAGGATGGTACCCTGGGTGACGTAATCCAGGTGCGTAATCAACAATCTGGCCGTGCCATTAGCACCGAAGTGACCGGTGTCAATCAGGTAAAGGTCCGGTTTTAAATTCTGAAAAAAGTGCTAAAGTTTAGAGGCAAACTGCCGTTAACCTAAGCATAAGGACTGTGTTTAAGGTGATGAGGTTCTAATATGGCTATAAATATCAACAACCTGCAGCAAAATGCACCGCAGGTCAAAACTGACAAGGCCGGCAATGCCGGTAGCACTGAGCAATTAGTTCAACGCCAGCAAACGGCGGTGCAACAAAATGCCAGCAATCAGGCAGTACAAAAGCAGGATTCGGTATCCATTACCCCACAGGCACAGCAATTTTCCAAATTACAGGAAAAAGCCGCTAACAGCTCTGGTATTGACCAAGAGCGGGTAAATAAAATCAAACAAGCCATCGCCGAAGGCAAATATAAAGTGAATGTTGAGATGCTGGCGAAACGCATTATGCAATTTGAAGGCGATTTATTCGACCGCAAATGAACAGTAGCTACGAGCCCATCATCACTGTCCTGACCAAGCAAGCAGCGCAATTAGATGCGCTGTTGCTGCTTTTAAAAAATGAACTAACCGCTCTCGCTGAAAGACAGGTTGAAACCTTAGAGCAGGTTATTGCCGAGAAAACGGCGCTGTTAACACAAATTAGTGCCACTGATGCTGAACTTGCGACACTGCCAGAGCTAGCAGCGATAAAAACTGAAGCCTGGTTTTTGGAACAACGTTCACTGCTGGAACAAAAACTAGCCAACTGCAAAGCTCAAACCGCCGTTAATCAGCAAGCGCTGGAGCAAAGCCAGCTTATTTTGCAACGCTTTAAGAATGAATTATTGGGCGCGAAAGGCAAATCCGGCCTGACTTATACCAGTAAAGGCCAACCGGCTGTTGAAAATAAAGGGCCAGGCATTAAAGCCTGACCAGCGCTACCACAGGTAGCGCACACTCCGGATACTTTGTTTTGGTTGAGTATGTTGCAAGGTGGCATACACTTCGGCAAAATTGAGCTCCAGCTCCGTCACGTAAGTATCATCTACAGCATAGCTTTTCACTACCCTGGCACCACGGATCAAGCCCTGAACTGAAGCTTCAAGTATATCATTCTTTGCCACCATAGCACTGACGGTATTCTGGCTGTCAATTCTTTGACCATATACCCGCTCCGCCAACTCACGATAGGCCTCAAGCTTTGACGCCCGCATAGCCAGCAGCATCTTTTGCGTCTCGTTACTGCCCTGCTGTAACGATATTGGCGCTGCACCCAGCGCAGTAATCACTGGGAAGCTAACTGGTGTCTCATGCTGGTACTCAATATGACGATCGGCAAACTGACTACAGCCAGCCGTAACGAGCACACCGCCGAGCAAAACAATACCTAACCTGTTCATAATAGTTACCTTTAGTCTTAGCCTGCACTGCCAAACTACTCACGACAGCACAGTTTGAGAGCCCTACTGTTAACCAATACACACCGCCAGCTTGCACTGAAACAGCATGCGTTCCAAACTGCTGTATTGTTATTAGCAAAAAAAATGCCAGTTAGGCATAAACTTTGCTTTATACATGTTATTACCAACGTGGTGATTAACAGGTTTGTTATGAAACTGAAAATAATCAAAGGCGCGATCCTGGCAGCTGTGGGCTGTCTCAGTCTGGGGTTGAATACGGCCGCTCTGGCTAACTGGTATGAAGCGACCGGGCAAGCCGCTATAGAGCGTGGCGATTTGAACAGCGCCCGACGCGCAGCTATCGAAGACGCTCTGCAACGTGCCAGCCTGTTTGCCGGCGCTCGTTTACAAAGCCAGCAGCAGGTGATTCAAGGCATTATGCAGCATAGTCAGATCACGCTTAGTAGTGCTGCCGAGCTGAAGGAGGTGCAATTGCTGTCGGAGGTTCAAAGTAAAAACCAGGTAACAATAACACTGAAAGCCCATATCGTAGCCGAGGGTAAAGCTTGCCGGGGGCAATACCGGATACCGTTACTGGTCAGTGACGTGCAACTTCAGGCACGCCAGGATGCGATCATCGGTCAGCTGTTTCAGCTAGGTAGTGACAGCAGTAAGCAGCTACAACGCCACCTCCGCGACTATGCACCTGCTTTAGTGATTGAACCCGCACCCCAAATTATTCCGTTACAAATGCTAGATCAGGCTAGCGCAGATGCGCTTTTTGCCCGAGGTCATCAATTTGTGCTTCTGGCTAGTATTAACGATTTGTCGCTGGGAAGACCATTACATAAATTCTGGCAAAGCGCGCAACATGAGCGTTTCTTTGCCTTTGAACTTTGGCTATATGACACCTTTGAACGCCGGGTGCGCTATCAACAGGAGTATCGTACGGGCAGCTATTGGCCATCGGCAGAGTCAACCCCAGGCAGCCACAGCATGGCATTCTGGCAGATGCCATATGGGCAGAAAATTGATCAGGTATTGCGCACTGCTGCACAGGATATTAGTCAACAACTGCAATGCCAGCCTTTACTCACCCAAATCCGACAGGTTCGCCAACAACAAATTCAGATCGCATTGGGCACCAATCATGGTTTAAAGGTTGGTGACCAGATCCAGATTATTCAGTTACAACGTGATCCTCAGGATGCCCAGATACGCCGCTTATTACACAGTCCACTGCAACTGCTGCTAACTGAAGTGACGCCAGATGGCGCTTGGGCAGCGTCGCCGTCACAACAATTACTCAATCATATTCAAACTGGTGATATCGTCAGTCTGGCGGCAAACTAGCCGCCATCGAAAAGATTCACAGAATCTTTTCAGTCTGTTAGACTCTGCGCCGCCCGCCCCATAGTTAAATGGATATAACGGCCCCCTCCTAAGGGGCAGTTACAGGTTCGATTCCTGTTGGGGCGGCCATCTCCTAGCGCAGTATTTGCGGATACAGCGAGCTAACCACAAAATGCGGGATCAGCTGCTGCGAACTCGCTGCCACAACCTTAGTGCGGAAATTGATTACCCGGGCATTAATCATGATACCACGAGGCAAGAACACCATAGTTCCGGATAACACATAATCAATCTGCTGCATCATATCAAGCTGACTATGCTGCCGGCTGAAGACAAAATCGCCGCTGGGTGTCACCTGAATATCCCGAGTCGTTTTGAAATCCACTACCTGGATACCAAATTGCTGGAACTGATGAATAAAGGCTTCTGCCAGCTGGTTACCTAGGACATTAGTGCGATTTAACTCACTATCCAGATCGACGAAAGACGCCACAGCAACCCGTGACTCTACAGGGAAATAATGGAAAGTCTCAACAAGTTGCATGGCCATTTGTGCCACATAGTCATTGAGTTGCTTGTTGGCATTTAAACTGGTGACATACTGATGCGGCACCATCCAGCCATTTTGCCGAAGCGGGCTGGTCGTCTGACCGGAAGATACCGGCATAACCCGATCGGCCGCTGACTGGTCCTGTACCTGGCGGCGGACCTCAGTCCGGCAATTGCCTTTGCTATCACACTCCGATCTTTGGTAACTGTAACAGCCGCTTAGCAAGACGGCACCGGCAAGCAATGCCAGATAGTTGCTTTTCATCATACGCTCCTGACCCCAGATTAGGCTAACCTCTACTTGTCGGCAGCCTTGGCTTAAACTTTAGCAAAGCCTCAGAAAAATAACGAGGTTTGTGCAGAGCGTATTGATGTTAACTACTCAGATTTCGTATTACCGGTACAACACCGGCAATCAACCCTGTTTTAATTTTAAACTGTTATCCTGACGCTGTTGCAGAATAGCGTTATAAACCGCCGCTGGTACAAAGGTGCGAGCCGCCGAAATCACTCTTTTGTTGTCAATCTGGATTAATCTGGCGTTTAACATCACTCCAGCCTGATGCCGCGTTACAGTACCGGTAACCACGTATTTGATCGGTAACTCTGCCGATAACTCGCTAAAATCACGACTCAGTACAAAGTCACCTTTCTCCGTCACCCGGATATAATCGGTGACTTTAAAATCCAGTACCGGCACACCAAACAGATGCAAGTCATAGATAATGGCTTCACTCAGGTGATTGGTGAATACCGAGCCGTGCTGCAAATCAGAATCCAGAAATGCCAAATCCGTCACGGCGACCATGGCTTGCTCTTCTACCCGATGGTGATTTGCCATCAAATCATGTACCAGATTACGAGCATAATGGTCCAGCGTGATAACCGGGGTTTGTCGCTGCTGCGTCGGGGCAGACTCAACAGCAAAAGCCTTCTGCTGTAAAATACGTTCTTGCCTTGCTAAGTCACCGCGCATTGACACCGCGTTTTCTGGCACTACCTTGGGTTGTGCCGCTTGCTGGGCGCAACCGCTCAATGCCAGCAAGATAGCGACACTGATAGCTGATTTGTTCATGGGCGCTCTCCAATTCGATCGCTACGATATAAAAAATTACCTCTTTTCAGCATCTTCTCCGCACTCCACAACACATTATCTGGCACATAGTCGGTGGCAGCAGCCAGCACCTGCTGACTTTGAATATCAATCAGCCGCGCATTAACAATCCAGCCATCCTCCTGCGGTACAAAGGTACCACTGAGTAACACCCGGGCTTGCTGTTGTTGCTGTAGCTCGTGTAATAAGCGGGAAAAGGCTTGTTCATGATCCTGTTGCAATAGTACCGCCGCACGTAACCGGATATCGACGACTTCATAGCCGCGCTGTACCGCTTCGGTGAGTAGACTTTCCGCCAGCTGATTGGCTAAATCCGTTTGCTCTGTACCAGCATTGACCAGTGACAATTGCCGCACCGGTACAAAACTACTGATGGCAATTTTATGCCGCAACTGAGGTTGTTGTCCGGCAGGCGTTTGAAAAAGCTGTTCCGCCAGACGCTGGGTATAAAAACCCAGGGGCTGTGGGCTTAAGCCAACGGCAGAGACCTGACGAACCGGCATCGACACTGTCGGTTCAGGTTGCTGATGCGCGCAGCTGGCAAGCAATGCCACTAGCGGCAGGCCAAGACACTTGTTCATAATCACCTCTTGCTGGTTATCAACTTGCTTAAAGCAAAAAACAGGCCACAACAAGAGATGATTTTTTGACTAGACGCTAAAAGGGTATTTAATCGGCGGGTGGCACTGATAATCGTGCAACACAAAATCATCCGGTGTGACCCAGGTTTCCAGATCGGCCAGGCTACGTATATCAGGGTTTATAGTCAAACGCGGTGACGGGTAAGGCTCGCGCTGCAGCTGTATTTTCATCAGCTCCAGTTGATTCTCATAAATATGGGCATTAACGATCTTATGATACACCTTGCCCGGTTTAAGACCTGTGATCTGTGCCATTAGCGCCAGCAACACAAAGCATTGTACCTGATTAAAATTCAGGCCAAGCGGCACATCACAGCTACGCTGGTAGGAGGTCAGATACAGGGTATCGCCAAGCAGGCTGAAGGTATGGGTATGCATACAAGGCCGCAGACACCCTAATTCAAACTCACCCGGATTGTAAAAGGTCAGGATTTCTGCCCGGTCATCAATACGCTGACTAAGATTAGTCACCACCTTTTGTAGCTGATCCAGGGTGGTACCATCTGGTTTCTGCCAACGCCGGCCCTGCACACCGTACACCCGCCCCATATCATCCTCACCTTTACGATGTGGATTAGCCAGCCAGGCGCGATTTTCGTTAGCATTGGCATTCCAGGTATTGCAACCAAGTGCACGGAACTGTGCCGCACTGTCATAGCCGCGCAAATAACCCAGCAACTCGGCAATCGCCGCCTTGTAATAGCTTTTGCGGGTAGTCAGCAGTGGAAACTGATTATTTGCCACATCATATTCCAGATCGGCATTAACGACGGTTAAACAGCGGGTACCGGTGCGGGCATTCTCCACCCAGGTTCCCTGCTCAATGATCCGCTGACATAATTGAAGATACTGCTTCATGCTTTAGCTCCGGCAGTCACGGCACGGGAGCGGGCGAAAACAATAATTGCCAGGCCGGCAATCATCATCGGCAAGCATAGCCACTGCCCCATCGTCATACCAAAGGATAAAACGCCAAGATGTGCATCCGGCTCACGGAAAAACTCGACAGTAAAGCGCGCCATACCATAACCGACCAGAAAGACGCCGCCCAGGGTGCCGGTTGCCGGTTTAGCACGGCGAACCAGCATAATGATCGCAAACAGCAACAGTCCTTCCAGCGCCACATGATAGAGTTGTGACGGATGGCGGCCGATGTCACCACCGGTAGGGAAAACCATCGCCCAGGGCACATCAGTCGGCCGGCCCCATAATTCACCGTTGATAAAGTTACCGATCCGCCCTGCAGCCAGCCCAAGCGGGATCAATGGCGCAACAAAATCGCCCAGAGCCAGGTAAGACTTGCGATATTTGCGGGCAAACAGTGCCATCGCCGCCAATACCCCAAGTAAGCCGCCATGGAACGACATGCCTCCTTCCCAGATCCGCACCAGATAGAGCGGATCCTGCAGCAAATAACTAAACTGGTAGAACAGAATATAACCCAGGCGGCCACCCAGCAGCACGCCGAGAAAGCCGTAGAACAACAGATCGCTGACTTGCTCCTTGTCCCAGCCGGAACCGGGTTCCGCCGCCTGACGATTCGCCAGCCACCAGGCGATAGCAAAGGCCACCAGATACATCACACCATACCAGTGAATTTTCAAAAACCCGAGGTCAAGTGCCACCGGATTAATTGCATGGGTGTAAAAAACTTCAGTTGTCATAATGTCCCTACTTTAATGCGGTTGACGATCTCAGCTCAGTATCATCCGCGCCGCCACCAGTAACAAAAATACGCCAAATACCCGCTTAATGGTCAACACCGGCAACCGCTGCGTCAGCGTGGCTCCGACAGAGGTGGTAAACACCGAAGTACTGATTACCCCCAGTAATGCAGGTAAATAGATATAACCAATAAAGCCCTGCTGCAAGCTATAATGCTGCCAGCCTGCGCTGACGTAGCCGACGGTACCAAATACTGCTATCGCAATACCGCTGGCCGCCGCACAACCGATAGCCCGGCGCATGTCGACACTAAAATAGTTCAGCATAGGCACAATCAGCGCACCACCGCCAATCCCCAGTAAGGCGGCGAAACTGCCCAGTAATGCCGACAGTACGGCCAACAGCGGCCTTGCCGGCAGTGGTAGCTTGCCGGTGGCACTTTGCGCACTTAACATTCTAAGCGCCAATAAACCGACAGCGACACCAAAAATAAGTTGCAGCGTCTTGCCACTTAAATTGTGCGCCAGATAGCCGACCAATAAGGCGCCGCTCCCTGCCCCCAGCATCACCGGCACGGCGATATGCCAGCTGACGTTATTCCGTTTGTGATGCGCCCGCACTGACGAGAGGGAGGTAATAATGATCGAAGCGAGCGAGGTTGCAATGGCCACCAACATCGCATGTTCAGCCGGCACTACTGCAAAAGCCGGCAGCATCACCACCAGCACCGGCACTATGACCAAACCGCCACCGATACCGAGCAAACCGGCCAATAACCCGACCAGTGCGCCCAACAAGGCAGTTAACAGGAAAATGGATAGCAAAATGACAACTCAGTTAGAAAAGTACGCCCAGTGTAGCAGAGGCGACTGCGCTTGTTGAGCCTTGGCCGTTCTGTTTGTCAGCATTATCGGGTTGGAGGTACCGTAAATTCATCTGGGCTATCAGCTTCTTGACCATTAGCTCCCGCACTGTCAGGTTCTGACCTGGGTTAGCAACTGCTTGTGCTCGAGGAAACGTTGAACCTGCAACCGTACCTGTTTTGGCGAATGACAACACAGCACTTCCGGCAGCAATAACGCCAGTTCAGACAGTTCTACCCGGCGCAGTAACCATTTGATCCGCGCCAAATTGCTGCTGTTCATACTAAAGCGCCGAAACCCCATCGCCGCCAAAAGTAAGACCCCAGCCGGTTCACCGCCAAGCTCACCACAAATACTGATTGGAAACTGCAGCGCCTGCGCCTGTTGCCCTAATTGGTTCAAGGCACGTAATACGGCAGGATGCAGCGCATCATACAGGTTTGCCACCCGGGCATTATTGCGGTCAACGGCTAATAAGTATTGGGTTAAATCGTTGGTACCCACGGAGCAAAAATCGACCCGGGCCGCCAACTCAGGCAACAGATAAAGTACCGAAGGCACTTCAATCATCACCCCCACTTTCGGCCGGGGTACCGCAATGCCTAACTCGTCACCAACCTCGAAGCAGGCTTGGCGGATCAGTCGGATGGCTTCATCAACTTCCGCCAGATCCGACACCATCGGCAATAAAATATGTAGATTATCTTGTCCGACATTGGCTTTTACCATCGCCCGGATCTGCACCAGGAAAATTTCCGGATGATCCAGCGTCAAACGGATCCCCCGCCACCCCAGAAACGGATTCTCCTCAATAATACTGAAATAAGGTAACGCCTTGTCGCCCCCAACATCCAGAGTGCGCATCACTACCGTTTTCTGCGGGTAGCTGCTTAACACCTTGGCATAGAGTTCGATTTGCTCTTGCTCGGTTGGGAAGCGGCTGCGAATAATAAAAGGAAATTCGGTTCGATACAGACCAACGCCGTCGGTGTACTGCGCATGCTGATTCTCCAGCTCAACCGCCAGACCCGAGTTGACCATTAACTTAAAACGTTCGCCACATTGTGATTGTGACGGCAGCGCGATTTCTTGCTGATAGCGGGCATGCATGGCCTGATCTTCACTGATCAGGCGTAAATATTCGTTGCTCAACGCCTCAGTTGGCGACAACAGGATCAGCCCCTGATAACCATCGACAATCAGTTTCTGCTCATGCCAATGCAACAGCGGCAGCTCACTGACACCCATTACCGCCGGGATCCCCAGTGCTCTGGCCATAATAGCAGCATGTGAGTTAACCGAACCACGTAAAGACACTACTGCAACCAGTTGTTCACGCGGGATTTCCGCCAGCATGGTTGCGGTGACTTCATCAGCGACCAGCACCACCTGCTCGGGTAGTTTCGCACGCCGCTGTTCCGTATCCAGTAAATTATTCAATACCCGCTGCCCCAGATCGCGGATATCCAGGCCGCGCTCGCGCAGATAGGGATCTTCCATATCATCAAACTGGCGGGCAAAGCGCTCCACCACACGTTTTAGCGCGCTTTTTGCACACCAGCCCTCTGCAATCTGCGCTTCAATTTCCCGTCCCAGGCTGGCGGCATCCAGCAGTTGGTGATACACATCAAAAATAGCCAGCGCATCTTCCGGTAAATGCTGCGACATACGCTCGGCCAGCCGGTTAAATTCCGCCTTGGTGATTTTGACAGCGCGGTAAAAGTGCGCCAGCTCTTTTTCCGGATCCTCGGCTTTTTTCAGCGAGATCGCCGCAAAATCACTGGCAGGTTGCAACACATAGGCCTGACCAATGGCCATGCCGGGCGCACCGGGCAAGCCAGCTAGCTGAGAAACCTGCTGCTGATAACCGGAACTGCGACTGGCCGCATCGCGCATCTCAGCGTTAGCCAGTACCGACGCCAACTGTACGCCCAGGGTAACCAGAAAAGACTCTTCATCTTCGCTAAATACCCGCTCGGCTGATTGCTGGATCGTCAGTACGCCTAATACTTTGCGGTGGTGGATAATCGGACACCCAAGAAAAGCTGAAAAGCGATCCTCGCTGACCTCGGGGGTGACTTTAAAACGCGGATGCAGGTGAGCCTGCGCCAGGTTGATCGGCTCTTCACGCTGGCCAACCCAGCCAATCAAGCCTTCAGAAAAACCAATGGAGACTTTGCCGACCGCATCCTGATTCAAACCATCGGTTGCCATCAGCATAAAGTGCTGTTGCTGATAATCAGCCAGATAAACCGAACAACATTCGGTTGCCAATGCATGCTTAACACTACTTACCAAGCCAGCGAGCGCCTTGTTAAGTATCGGCTCCTGTGCCACATCCTGAACAATTCGCCGCAACTGGCCTAGCATGCTAACCTCTTCACATTAAAGGTTGTTTATACTTTACGTTTACTGCTGTCCCGACGAACAAAAGGCAAAGCGACCGGAGCGAATTCTTTCATAACCTTGCGATAGACTTCCCGTTTAAAGGAAACCACCTGTCTAACCGGATACCAGTAACTGACCCAACGCCAGCTATCGAACTCCGGGTGACTGGTTTTCGCCAGATTGACGTCTTCTTCCCGACAGGTCAGCCGCAGTAAAAACCACTTCTGCTTCTGCCCGATACACACAGGGTTACTATCTTTACGAATCAGTCGCTTGGGTAACTTATAGCGTAGCCAGTGTTTGGTTGTCGCTATAATTTCCACATCTTCAGGCCTGAGCCCAACTTCTTCGTGCAGTTCGCGGTACATGGCCTGTTCCGGCGTTTCGCCATCATCAATGCCACCCTGTGGATATTGCCAGGAATTCTGACCGTATCGTTTCGCCCAAAACACCTGTCCAAAGGTGTTACAAATCACTATGCCGACATTGGGCCGGAAACCCTCGGCATCGATCACACAAACCTCAAGCATCTAAATTTCTGCTATACAAGGATTCTTTCATAAAGTTGTCGTGGCGGCAAACGGTATTTTCAGCCAAACATCACACAACTTATCCACAATGAGCAGAAGATAAGCAAGGGTGCTGTGAGTTTTTTCACAGCTGCTGTGCATAACGCTCTGGATAAGCCTAAGTTAATCACTGAATAACTTTAGACACTTTAGCAGTACGTATCGAAACAAATGCTTTTTTACCATTAAATTCATAACATTAAGTGAATCAATCAAGGTGTGATTATAAATTCTGACTGTGCATAAGTTAGTTTGTTGGCTTTTTAAGCAGCCGACCACGTAAAAAAATGCTAGGGTAATCATTCATTAAGTCAAAGAATTGTCATATGCCCACCTCACCTGCTTCTGTTACCGAGTTATTAGAGCGCTGCTCGCTGATTGCCGGTTTGACCCTGGGTCAGTTAGCGGCGCAATTGCAGGTACCCGTACCGGCCGATTTACGCCGTGAAAAAGGCTGGACCGGACGACTGCTGGAAATGGCGCTGGGGGCAACTGCAGGTTCGCAGGCGGTACAGGATTTTCCCGAGTTGGCAGTCGAACTGAAAACCCTGCCGATTGACCAATATGGTAAACCACTGGAAAGTACTTATGTCTGCGTGGCGCCATTAACGGGTGCTACCGGTCAACAATGGCAGGAGTCGTGGGTCTGTCGCAAACTAAGCCAGGTACTCTGGTTACCGATCCTGGCTGAACGGCATATCGCGCCGGCAGAGCGCATTATCGGGCAGGGCTTTTTATGGCAGCCCAGCCCAGATGAGGCGGCGCTGCTGCAGCAAGACTGGGAAGAGTTAATGGAGTTGATTGCGTTCGGGCGTCTGGACCAGATTAAGGGCGCCCATGGCAAGGTGCTGCAGTTAAGACCTAAAGCCGCCGACAGTAAAGCCCTGACAGCGGCCATCGGCCCGGACGGTAGCCCGATACAGAGTCTGCCGCGGGGTTTCTATCTGAAAACTCAGTTTACCGCGGCGATTTTACAGCAGCAGTTTGCGCTAGCGCACCGGTAATTCAAACTTACTGAACATCCGATCTATTTCTTCCTGGCTACGCAGTGCATTGGCCCGCTCTACCACATCTTTGGTCAGATGCGGCGCAAAACGCTCAATAAAGTCATACATATAACTGCGCAGGAAGGCGCCTTTGCGAAAACCAATCTTAGTCGTCGAGGCTTCAAATAAATGGCTGGCATCGATGGCTACCAGGTCCTGATCCAGCTGCGGGTCGATCGCCATAGACGCAATCACCCCTACCCCTAAGCCCAGCCTGACATAGGTTTTAATCACATCCGCATCGGTTGCGGTAAAAACAATCTGCGGCTCCAGCTGATGGGCGGCAAAAGCCCGGTCCAGCTCGGAGCGACCGGTAAAGCCAAATACATAGGTGACGATAGGAAAACGCGCCACATCTTCAATCTGTACCTTGGCGGTCAGTTGGGTCAACGGATGGTCTTTGCGGACAATAATGCTACGGTTCCAGTGGTAGCAAGGCAACATCACCAGATCACCATACAGATGTAATGCCTCAGTGGCGATGGCAAAATCCGCATCACCACGCGATGCGGCTTCAGAAATCTGCTGCGGCGAGCCCTGATGCATATGCAATGATACCCGTGGAAACTTTTGCATAAAGGTACGGATCACCGGCGGTAACGCATAGCGGGCCTGAGTATGTGTGGTAGCGATATTCAGCTTGCCCTGATCCGGTAAGGTGTGTTCACGGGCGATGGCTTTGATATTTTCCACCTTGGCCAGGATCTGCTGCGCAATATCAATCACCTCCCGGCCGGCTGGCGTAATATGAGTCAGGTGCTTGCCACTGCGGCCGAACACCTGGATCCCCAGCTCATCTTCCAGCATACGGATTTGCTTACTGATCCCCGGTTGCGAGGTGTATAAACTTTCTGCTGTCGATGACACATTTAAATTGTGATTCATCACTTCAACAATGTAGCGCAATTGCTGTAACTTCATCGATAAGGATCCTTTCAAACGCAGCAATCTACTATACCGGATAGCTGAGATATTCCAATAATTTTCTATAATAGCAGTACCTAGAACAAAATGTTGTTAGACAAAAGTGCTACGGGCGTCAGAAAAATATAGTGGATTCTGGTGCGGATTTTGCTAGTCTGACAGCTAACCAGCTGACAATACCGCACACTGCGTGGCAGAGCACCTGTTCAGCTGTAGGGTTTCCGATTAAGATACTGCTTATGCAGAATAAGACAGAGGTATAAATGGTCTTACCCCTGATCATCACGCTAACGATAGCTCTGGTGATTATTGCCGTTACCGTTAACGTGGTGCAACAGCACCGCGAACGGATCCGGGCATTGAAGCGTGCGGAATATACCAAGCTGCGTCATGCTCTGGAAGAAACTGAAGAAATTCTGTTTAACGCAGCAAATGTCCCATTATCGACCGGCCTGTCCCTGATGTTACTGCGCCGCAATGCTTACCTGCTGCGGGCCATGGTGGAGTTAGAACCAGACGTAAAGGATATCCGGCAACGACTGGAAGACACCGAAAATCGTATCAACGAACTCAGTAAAGCAACGCCTAGCGTGGCTGAAGTACCGCCACTGCCAGATAATGATCAGCAGTTGCTGGCGATGATCAAAGGTATTAAGAAGCTACGTACCATGTTACGGGCAGAGCACGCCAGAGGTAATGTGGAGACGCAGCTGGTGATCGACGAAGACAAGCGACTTGATTTGCTGCAGTTAAGAATCAACGTTGAGAGCCAGTTAAAACGTGGCCGCACCGCACAGTCCAACAATATGCTTGGCTCAGCCCGGCAGTATTTTGAAAAAGCACTGGCGTTTTTACGCAATACTAATCATCAGCATGACTATATAACCAACCGCATTTCAGAAGCCCAGATGGCTTTGGAAGAAATTACTCAGGCACTTAAACAGGGTAATGCCAAAGATATTGAAAAGCGCGGTGAAAAAGACAACAAAGATATTGACGAGTTATTTGCGCCGAAGCGTAAATGGTAACAGGGGCCTTAGCCCCTCAGATTAATGACAAACCCCGG